>JAGCYD010000033.1 GCA_017960985.1 Bacteroidaceae bacterium | reverse complement strand
TTCCGATGTCGCCGCGCTTGGCATCAGCAATGATAAACTGATCGTGATAGTTCTGGCGAATGTATTGTATCGTCTTCTCGAAAGCAATCCAGCCCGTCACGCCCATCGCCTCATAGAACGCCAGATTAGGCTTGTAGGCGATGCAATACTTTGCGGTGGCGTCCACAATAGCCTTGTTGAAGGCAAAGATAGGTTCTTCCTCCGTCAATAGATGTTGCGGTATCTTCAGGATGTCCGTATCCAGTCCTACGCAAAGAAAACTCTTTTTGCGTTGTATGTTCTCTATCAGTTCCTGTCGTGTCATATATTATAACTCATAATTCTTTCATTCGCTTCGCTCGGTGAAAGCGTTCCTTCGGATCGAGCGCATAATTCACAATTAATCTCTCTCCCATTTCGGGGGAGAGTCGGAGAGAGGGGCCGTTACAACTCTGCCTCCTTCATTCGCTCTGCATTCTCTGCCACGATAAGGTGGTCGATGCAATCTTGTATGTCGCCGTCCATAAAGGCGGCAAGATTATAGATTGTATAGCCGATACGGTGGTCAGTGATGCGCCCCTGCGGATAGTTGTAGGTACGAATTTTTGCCGAGCGGTCGCCCGTCGAGACCATCGTCTTGCGTCGGCTGGCAATATCGTCGATATACTTTTGATGTTCCTTATCATAAATAAAGGTACGCAGGCGAGCCAAAGCGCGTTCCTTGTTTTTCGGCTGGTCGCGTGTTTCGGTACATTCGATGAGGATTTCCTCTGTCTCGCCCGTATTGGGGTTCGTCCACATATAGCGGGCACGGACACCCGATTCCACCTTGTTCACATTCTGTCCGCCAGCACCTTGGGAACGGAAAGTGTCCCATTTGATGGCGCCCTCGTTGATTTCCACATCAAAGGGCTCTGCTTCAGGTAACACGGCCACCGTTGCAGCACTCGTATGTACACGACCTTGTGTTTCGGTGACAGGCACGCGCTGTACGCGATGCACGCCCGATTCGTATTTCAATATGCCGTAACAGCCTTCGCCCGTGACGCTGAACACGATTTCCTTGTATCCGCCTGAAGCCCCTTCGCTGAAGGAGGAAACAGATACTTTCCAGCCCTTCGTCTCGCAGTATTTCGAGTACATACGGAAGAGGTCACCAGCGAACAATGCTGCCTCGTCGCCACCCGTACCACCACGGATTTCCATGATGACATTCTTGTCATCCTCGGGGTCGGCAGGCAGCAACAGCAGTTTGATTTCCTCCTCCAGTTGTGGCAGTCGCTGTTCGCTGGCATTCATTTCCTCGCGCAGCATATCGCGTGTTTCGGCATCGTCCTCCAGTGCCATCATTTCCTTGGCATCCTGCACATTCTGCAGATGCCCTATATACTCCTTGCGCGCCTCCATGATTTTGCCTAGGTCCTTGTATTCCTTGGTCAGTTTCACATAGCGCTTCTGGTCGGAGATGACATTGGGGTCGGTGATGAGCGTGCTCACCTCCTCGTACCTTGTCACAAGGCCTTCCAGTTTATCTAATAGTGAGTTATTGTCCATTAGAATGTTAAATGTCAATAGTTGAAGGTTCCGTATTCCGATTGTATGGTCAAGCTCTTCTTTCCCTCTTCGATATGCCCGACGATTTGTGCGTCGATGTTGAACGAACGGCTGATGTCGATAATGCGCTGCGCATCTTCTGGTGCGACATAGATTTCCATGCGATGTCCCATGTTGAACACCTTGTAGGCTTCGGCATAGTCTGTACCGCTTTCCTTGATGATGGTCTTGAAGAGGGGAGGCACGGGGAACATATTGTCCTTGACGACACGACAATTGTCGCCCACGAAGTGCAGTACCTTTGTCTGTGCGCCGCCTGTGCAATGTACCATGCCATGAATCTTTGGGCGCAGTTCGTCTAGAATCTTCTTGATGACAGGCGCATAGGTGCGAGTGGGGGAGAGTACCAGTTTGCCTGCATTGACAGGAGCCCCTTCCACCTCGTCCGTCAGTCGATACGAACCACTATACACCAGTTCCTCGGGCACAGCCTTGTCGTAACTCTCGGGATATTTCTCGGCCAGGTACTTCGAGAATACATCGTGGCGGGCAGAAGTCAGTCCGTTCGAGCCCATACCGCCGTTGTATTCCTTCTCGTAGGTGGCTTGTCCGAAACTGGCAAGGCCCACGATGACATCGCCTGGACGGATATTCTTGTTGTCAATTACATCGCTGCGCTTCATGCGACAGGTCACTGTGCTGTCCACGATGATGGTGCGCACCAAGTCGCCCACATCTGCCGTTTCGCCGCCTGTGCCGTAGATGCCGACACCCATTTCACGCATCTGTTGCAGTAGTTCGTCTGTGCCGTTGATGATGGCCGAGATAACCTCGCCTGGGATGAGCATCTTGTTTCTGCCGATAGTACTGCTGACGAGAATGTTATCCGTTGCACCTACGCAGAGCAAGTCGTCCGTGTTCATGATGAGTGCATCCTGTGCGATGCCCTTCCACACGCTGAGGTCGCCCGTCTCGCGCCAATACATATAGGCAAGGCTCGACTTTGTGCCTGCTCCGTCGGCATGCATGATGTTACAATACTCAGGATTACCGCCCAGTATATCGGGAATTATCTTGCAAAAGGCTTGGGGATAGAGTCCCTTGTCGATGTTTTTGATGGCATTGTGCACATCCTCCTTGGCTGCGCTCACACCACGCATCATGTATCTCTGATTGCTCATTGCTGTTTGCTTTATTACATTTTATGTATATCGTTACAAAGATACGAAAAAGTGAGCGAAGCCGCAAATATTCTCGGATGTTTTCCGAGCAGACTTTCTTCGATAAGGTTTAGAACACAATAAAATTCTATGTATAGTAATCCAAGGGGCGAAGATTAATAGTGCGAGTGCATGTGCAACAGTAGTCCGAAGCACTGAAGATTAGTAATGCAAGCCGCGACGGAATATGTACTTTGACCCAAAAGCACCCCCAAAAGAATGATTTACACCCCCATGGTATTCAATATATTTTATTATCTTTGTGGCGTAGAAACCTAAAAAACTAACTATACGATGAAACGAATTTTAAGTATCGCGATGTTTATTGTGTTGTGTATCAATGCAAAAGCACAATCGCAAATTTATTCAGGACACTTCAACCTGGACGAGGTGACATTGACCGACGGACCGTTCAAGACAGCAATGGACAAGAACATCGCGCTCCTGCTACAGTATGATGTGGACCGTCTGCTGAATCCTTACATCCGCCAGGCGGGACTGAATACCGTGAGCGGAAAGTATTATGGATGGTCGAACAATCATCCCTCGTTCCCCAACTGGGGTTCGTACGACTTCAATCTGGACGGACATGTGGGCGGCCACTATCTGACGGCTGTCTCGCTGGCTTACGCCGCCTGCCACGATGCCACGAAGAAGGCGCAATTGAAGACCGTGGTGGACTACATGGTGGGAGTGATGAAGGACTGTCAGGATGTGTACGACTCGAATACCGAGGGACTGAAAGGCTTCATCGGCGGTCAGCCCATGAACGATGGTTGGAAAGCCTTATATCAGAATGGCAACATCGGTTTGGCTGGTGAGGGCAGTTGTGCCGTGCCTTGGTACTGTCAGCATAAGATTATGGCAGGTCTGCGCGATGCCTATCTCTATACTGGCAACAGCGATGCACTCACCGTATTCCTCAAACTCTGCGATTGGGCAATACTGGTGACCTCGAACATCAACGACACCCAGATGGAGAACATGTTGGGCACGGAGCACGGCGGTGTGAACGAGACCCTACTGGACGCCTACAAACTGACGGGGCAGACCAAGTATCTGACAGCAGCCAAGCGCTTCACCCACAAAACGATGCTTAACGGAATGCAGTCGCTTTCCACTACCTTTCTCGACAATAAGCACGCCAACACGCAGGTGCCCAAGTACATCGGTATGGAGCGTATCGGCGAGGAGGACGGCTCGGCTACTACCTATACCACGGCTGCCACAAACTTCTGGACAGATGTGGCACAGAACCGTACGGTCTGCATTGGTGGCAATAGTATGTACGAGCACTTCATCTCGGCAGGTAACAGCGCAGTTTACATCGATAATGTGGACGGACCAGAGTCGTGCAATACGAACAACATGCTGAAACTCTCCGAAATGATGAGCGACCGCACACACGACGCACGCTACGCCGACTTCTACGAGTATGCCATGTGGAACCACATCCTCTCCACCCAAGACCCGACGACGGGCGGCTATGTGTATTTCACCACGCTGCGTCCGCAGGGCTATCGCATATACTCTACGGTGAACGAGTCGATGTGGTGCTGCGTTGGTACGGGTATGGAGAACCACTCTAAATATGGTCATTTCATATACACCCACGACGGAACGAGTACGCTGTATGTCAATTTGTTCACACCCTCACAGTTGAACAATACCGACTTTGTCATCACACAGGAGACGAACTATCCCTTCGAACCGCGTACACAACTTACAGTGGGCAAGGCAGGTACCTATTCCATTGCTATCCGTCATCCGTGGTGGACCACCGCCGATTTTGCCATTCGCGTGAACGGCATTCTGCAAGGCGTGAATGTGACACAAGGCACAGCCTCGTACGCTACAATCAATCGTACTTGGGCAGTGGGCGATGTCATCACCGTGGAACTCCCCATGGAACTGCGCTATACCCAATGTCCTAACCTGTACGACTATATCTCGTTCCAATATGGTCCCATCTTGTTGGCCGCACAGACAACGGCTACCTCGCAGGAAGAAGCCAACACGACGGGGCTGACCTATGAGGCGCTGCAGAACGAATACGGACACGAAGGTCGTATGGACCATGCTCCTGGCAGTCGTGGTACGATTAAGACGCTGACTTCTGCTCCGTTGCTTATCGGCGACCGTGCCGATGTACTTTCGCGTATCAGTGTGGCCGATGTGTCGGCATTGCGTTTTACCATCGACGCCAGCCGTCCTACAGCTCCCGAATATGCCTGGACGAACCTAACCCTGCAACCCTTCTACCAGATTCACCATGCCCGCTATTCGTGCTACTGGTATCAGCAGACCGAAGAAAACTACTTGAATAGCAGTATGGGTGCAGAGGAGGCTGCCAATGCCGCCATCGTGGAGCGTACGCTCGACTTTGTGGCTACGGGCGAACAGCAGAGCGAGGCTGGTCACTTTTCTGTCAACCAGAACTCGACGACGGGTGTATATAATGATGAATACTATCGCGATGCCCGTCCTACTGACGGTTTTGTTCAGTTCACACTGGGCTATGAAGGTACGGCCGTAGAATCGGGTGTCAGCGTGCTGTGTCGTTTCACCACAGCCGATGCAGGTCGCAGGGCTACACTCTATGTGGACGACTATCCCATTGCCGACATTCTAGCACTGGCCGATTTTAACGGAGCCAACAACAAGGGCTTCTACAATGTGGAATATCCCATCCCTGCCTTCCTGATGAAGGACAGCAATGGCAACACGAAGCAGAGTTTCACTGTGCGCATGGCTGCCGACCGAGGCACCAATGCACCAGGCCTGTACTATCTGCGACTGATGAAGGAGTACGACTCGGGGCTGCCCACCAATATAACCACTTCGGCTGGTGATGTACGCACGGTGGTGGATGGCGTTATCACGGGCGACAACGGACAAAGTGATATGGGCCACTGCATTGACTTCAATGCCAATGTGGTGAACGAGAATCACGGTATGTATCAGAACAAATACTGGCGCAACGGCCGTGGAGGACAATACTACGAATATGACTTGTGGACTTCGGATTTGACTGACGGGGCAAGTCTCGTGGTGGAGTACAACATGGTTGACGGCGGTCGTGTGGCAGACATCAGCATCGACGGGGTAGTGTTGCTGACGGAACGCATTGATGGACAGTTCAATGCTTTCGCCACTATCGAATATCCTATCGACCCTGCATTGCTGAAAAACAAGAAGAGCATCACGGTGCGTTTCGAGAGTGTGAATAATGCTTACACGCCAGGAACCTACAATGTGTATCTGACCTCTGGACGCACTACGACACAGAGTGGTCTCACACCATATGTGTTCGTTCCCTCAAACTTCGAGAAAAACGGCAATGACGGTAATATCAATTCCTTTACCACCACAAGCGATGCCATACAAATTACTTCAGGCGGTGGCGATTATCAGATGAATATGCGCATGAAGCCTGGCAAGAAGAACACCTACAGTATTCTTCCTCAACAATACCTCTTCCTCATCAAGGGAACAACACTGGGTACCAATGCCTATCTGTGGTGGATGTTGGGTTGCAACCATGCTGCTCAGGATGCTCCGACCTATACGCTGACCTCGAACGGCGAGACCTATCTCGTGTGGGACTTGCGCAAGGTGGCTACCTTTGACGAATGGGAAAAGAAAGCCCGTTTCTTTGGTACGAGCGAAACACCTGTCACAACCTCCAATGGCGGTGATTACAGCCTTGCTTGCTTCGGCCTTTCATCGACTAACAACGGCAATGCCACGCTGACGGACATCGCTTTCTATAGCCCCGAGGAAATCGTCAATAAATACCCCGTACTGAAAAACACTATTCCCAGCGTTGCTACTTCGCTGACTACGGGCAGCACCTTTGTATTCGGCAATTATGTGTACGAGATTGTGGATAACAACACGGCAGAGATCATCATGTCGCTGGCTGGCGAAACTCCTGCCAATGCCCCCGAAACGGTATTCGGCTACAATGTTCAGGTGCGCACGATTGATGTTGACGGGAATTCTGTGATGAACATCAACGACCTGCAGGCTATTGTGCAGATTCTACTGGGAAACGACCCTAATAATATCTACAACCATACGGCTGCAGATGTGAACAAGGACAACGCCATCACGCTGTCTGATATCACGCAGTTTGTAAACACCGTATTCGGCCTCAATATCTCGATTGTTCCTTGAGGCCTAAAGGCTTTCCTCGATAAAAAAGACTGCTAAACAAAAGCGGTAAGCAGGGTGGCCTCCCCCTTAATATTCAGGATATTATCACACGCTGGTACCAACAGGACTTGTCCTTGTTTGGCGGCAACTCCATTGAGTGTAATCTTACCCTCGATGCATACCACGATGACGAAGGATTCGGTGTGGTAGTCGATGGTGGATTCTCCGCTGACCATCTCGCGGCGTACCGTAAAGTAGGGGCAACGGACAAGTTCCACAGAGGGTTTTGACTGGTCGTAGAGCGTGCGATATTCGGGATGTACCTGATAATCAATGGCATCGCGTGCCTGCTCGATATGCAGTTCGCGGGCATTGCCGTCGGCATCCTTTCGCCCGTAGTCGAAGATGCGGTAGGTAATGTCGCTGGTCTGCTGGATTTCGCATAGTAGATTGCCGCGACAGATGGTGTGTATGCGCCCTGAGGGCAGATAGAAGCAGTCGCCAGCATGACTATCGTGCGAAGCGATGATATGGGCAAAGGTGTTTGCATCGCTATCCTCTGCGTAAGCCAGCTGCTCCAGTTCGTCGGGGGTGATACTCTCCTTCAGTCCAGCACATATCCGCGCGTCTTCCTCGGCCTGTATGATGTACCACATCTCCGTCTTGCCGCAGCATCCGTGACGCTCGTGAGCCAGTTCGTCGTTGGGGTGTACCTGTATACTCAAATCCTGTGCGGAGTCGATGAACTTCACCAAGAGTGGGAAGTCCGTACCAAAGGTCTCATATACAGGTTTTCCTACAAGTCGCTCCTGATATTTCTCGACCAATTGGCGCAGGTTCAGTCCCTTGTCCTCGTCGGCTGGGAAACCTCGGTCGGCACAGATACTTTCGTGTCCCGTGATACAACTGATTTCCCAACTCTCGCCAATGTTCTTTATCGTCTGGCGTATGCCTTTGTAGGAAGCAATCTTGTTGCCGCCCCAAACAACACGCTTTAGATACGGGTGGAAGATGTAAGGTTTCAGTGTCATATTGAATGTCAAATGTTTAATGCCAAATATTAAATATTAGGGATTCCAGATTTCCCAACTGGCCAAAGCCTGCAGTTGGAGCATTTCCTGCCCGTTCTTTACCTTTGCCCCATACTGTGCTCCGCGTCGCATAAACTCGGTTTCCTCGGGGTTATAGACGAGGTCGAACAGCAGATGCTCGCTTCCCAAAGCGTTGTAGGACAGGACAGGAGCCTCGTCAATATGCGGATACATGCCCACAGGGGAGCAGTTTACGATGACCTTGTATTCTTGTAGCACATGAGGCGTGATGTCCTCGTAACTGAAAACATTGTCCTTGCGGTTGCGACTGACATATTTCCATGCTAATCCCAGTCGCTCCAATCCTGCGCGTATGGCTCTCGAAGCACCTCCTGTGCCGAGTATCAGCGCTTTCTTGTGGTAAGGTTGCAGCATGGGACGGATACTTTCTATAAAGCCTACGATATCGGTATTGTGGCCTTTCAGACGAACTGTTCCGTTGTCCTTGCGGCATATCTCAATGACATTCACGGCTCCGATTTCCTGTGCTTCGGGTGAAAGTTCGTCGAGCAGCGGGATAATGGCCTGTTTGTGGGGTATCGTACAATTCAGTCCGCGTAGTGTTGGATTGTTTCGGATGATGCTCATCAGCATATTGGCCTCGGGTATCTCGAAGTTCTCATATACGGCATCAATGCCCTCGCGCTCGAACTTCTCCGCAAAGAAATCCTTGCTGTGGCTGTGTACCAATGGATATCCAATCAATCCGTATTTATCCATCTTACTTCTCCTTACTCGCTTCTCTTTTTCTCGCCAAATACATCGTACTGATGCCGAATGTGAATCGTTGCCAGTTCACTTGCTGAAAACCACAATGGCGCAGAACCTGCTCCATTACCTCGCCCTGCGGAAAAGCCATCACGCTGTCTGTCAGGTATCGGTAAGCCTTGATGTCGCGGCTGAACAACAATCCCAACATGGGTATGACCAGATGTGAATAGAGCCAGAATAGTTGTTTCATCGGGAAGGACTTGGGCGAGGCGAGTTCTACGATAAGCAGATGACCGCCAGGCTTCAGTACCCGAAGTGTTTCCCTTAGTCCCTGTTCCAAATTCTCGAAATTGCGCACTCCGTAGGCAACCGTTACGGCATCGAAACTATTGTCTGCAAAACTCAGTTTCATGCAGTCTTCATGGCGGAAGGAGATAACTTTCTCCAGTTCCTTTTGGTTCACCTTTCGTTTGGCTACCTCCAGCATTCCGTCGCAGATGTCAGCACCCGTAACATGTGTCGGATTCAGTCGTTGTGCGGCAAGAATGGCAAAGTCGCCCGTTCCTGTGGCGATATCGAGTATCTGCTGTGGGGCAAAGGGTTTGAGTGAGTCGATCGCTTTGTTGCGCCAAAGACGGTCAATGCCCAGCGACAGGGTATGGTTCAGCCTGTCGTAGGTTGGTGCGATGTTGTCAAACATCCGTTCCACCTGTACGCGTTTGCCCTCACTCTGGTTGTAGGGCTTTATCAACTCCTGCTGGTAAGCCATTCAGTGATATTCTTGGCAATGCGTTGCTCTAGGTCTCCCTTGGTGTCGGCAGGTACGAACTTCTCGCCAATGATGTGCTCGTACAACTCGATATAGCGCTCGCTTACACTTTCAGCGTATTCGTCGGTAATCTCGGGCATTATTTGTCCTGGTTGGTTCATGAAGTTGTGCTCGATGAGCCACTGGCGGACAAACTCCTTTGACAACTGCTTCTGGGGCTCTCCTGCCTCGAAACGCTCCTTGTAACCCTCTGCATAGAAATAGCGGCTACTGTCGGGCGTATGGATTTCGTCGATGAGAATAACCTTGCCGTCGCGCTTGCCGAACTCGTATTTGGTATCCACGAGGATGAGCCCTTTCTTGGCGGCAATTTCTGTTCCGCGCTGGAACAATTTGCGAGTGTAGTTCTCCATCATCTCGTAATCCTCTTTCGACACGATACCCTGACGAATGATTTCCTCCTTAGAGATGTTCTCGTCGTGGCCTTCTTCCGCTTTGGTGGTGGGGGTGATGATGGGTTCGGGGAAACGCTCGTTCTCACGCATTCCTTCGGGCAGTTTTACACCACATAGTTCGCGACAGCCATTCTTGTACTCACGCCAAGCGGAGCCCGTCAGGTAGCCGCGGATAATCATCTCCACGCGGAAGCCTTCAGCCTTCAGCCCGACCGTAACCATAGGGTCGGGCGTAGCCAGTTTCCAGTTGGGGACGATGTCTGCCGTAGCATCCAGAAAGGAGGCTGCGATTTGGTTCAGGACCTGTCCCTTGAAGGGGATTCCCTTAGGTAGGATGACATCGAAGGCCGAAATACGGTCTGTTGCCACCATGACCATCAGGTCGTCGTTGATGTTGTACACATCGCGTACCTTTCCGTGGTACACGCTTACCTGTCCAGGCAGGTTCAAATCAGTTCTTGTAAGTGCTTTCATATATCCTTGATTTTAATCTTTATTCTCCTTTTCATAAGCCTCCACGATGCGTGTCACCAGTCGGTGGCGTACGATATCGCCTTTGTCCATGTGTATGAACGAAATGCCTTTCACCCCTTCAAGTATATGCAGGGCGTGAACCAGTCCTGACTGCGTGTGCGAGGGTAGGTCAATCTGGGTCATATCTCCCGTGATGACCATCTTGGTATTCGTGCCCATGCGAGTGAGGAACATCTTCAGCTGTGGAATCGTAGTGTTTTGTGCCTCGTCAAGTACCACCACGGCATCGTTTAGTGTACGGCCTCGCATGAAGGCTAATGGTGCAATCTGTATCACCTTTTGTTCCATCATCTCCTGCAACTTGGCGACGGGTATCATGTCCTCCAACGCATCGTACAGCGGTTGCAGATAGGGGTCAATCTTGTCTTTCATGTCACCAGGCAGAAAACCGAGTTTCTCGCCAGCCTCCACGGCAGGGCGGGAGAGTATGATTTTCCGTACTTCCTTGTTCTTTAGCGCCCTTACAGCCAAAGCAATGCTTGTGTAAGTCTTACCGCTACCAGCAGGTCCGATAGCAAATACCATATCGTCTTTATCGAAGGCTTCCACGAGTCGTTGCTGATTGGTGCTTCGTGCGGTAATGGGGCGGCCCTGTGTGCTATACACGATGATACCCTGCACACCTTCCTTTCTGGTTTTCTCTCCTTTCAGGATTTGCAGGATTTCCTCTTCGTTCAGGCTGTTGTAGATGGTACAATGGCGTTGCATCTTCTCGATGTTTTCTTCGAACTCTGCCATCTGTTCCTCGTCGCCCATAACACGCATCACATTGCCCCGCGCCACGATACGGAGTTTAGGATACAATGCCTTTACCATCTGCAGGTTGGCATTGTTCACACCGTAAAAGACAATGGGGTCTGCGTCTTCTATGACAATATGCTTTTCTATCATGTGCTTGTTTTCCCTGCAAATTTAATGAAACTAATTGGAATATCCCACTAAATTCATTAACTTTGTGTGGCTTTATCCAATATAAATGCGAAGGTTGAAGAAAACCATATATCTGCGCCTGTTCGGCATGACAGTACTTGTTCTTGCCGTTGTGCGTGTGTGTAATCCAGATGTAATGGGAAATAAGGATGAGATGTCTAATGGCCGTTTGGCTATGCCGCTTTGCAATGAAACCTCAACCCACAACCCTCTATCCACTACTCATCAAAAAAAATCCTATCATCCCATACGCGGCGTGCATAGTTATAAGGAATGTTTTCCCGATGCACAGGATGTACAGATTGTAGCAGCACGGAAATGGGGCGTATCCCCCGTGCGAAACCGTGTTCAGGCGGAGAAGCGCAAGAGTGAACTCGTATATGTGGGCTCCAGTCCTTATTATGTCATAGACCGTGGTATGAGGAGCAGTATTCCTTATCTTGTGCCTCGTGCTGCCGACCTGTTGCAGACCATTGGTCGTAACTATCTTGATTCGTTGGCTGCAAAGGGTATCCCTCTTCATCGCATCATCGTCACCAGTGTTCTCCGTACCGAGGAGGATGTGGCAAGACTGCGCCGACACAATCCCAATGCAACGGAAAAGAGTTGCCACCAGTTCGGAACGACTTTCGACATAGCCCAGAACCGTTATCATACGGTTTCTCCTCCAGGTGAATATCGTCGTGCCGTAACCAACGACACACTCAAGTATGTGCTGTGTGAGGTGTTGCGCGACCTCCGTAAACAAGAGCGTTGCTATATCAAGTACGAAGTGAAGCAGGCATGCTTCCATATCACTACTCGATAAAATAAATTCAAAATTTTTTTTGCAAGCGATTAAACCTATCTGAGAAAGGTGGGTCATATAGTCGTGCACAATGTGAGAACTTACCAATCTTTATTATACAACCAATCTGCACACAATAATGAAAAAGATAATGTCAGTAGTGGCACTTCTGGCTATGATTAGCCTCGGTGCAAACGCGCAACAGAACCAGCGCCCTTCGAGAGAGGAAATACAATCGCGTCAGGCAGAAATGTTAGAGAAGCGTGCCGATAAAATGGCTACGGATTTCGGTCTGAAAGGCGATGTGAAGGATGAGTTCAAGGCTACCTATAAGGAATTCCAAAAGGAATTGTGGGCTACGCAAAGGGGACTCAACCGTCAGGGTCAGCAGTTCAATAACGAGCGCGACAAGGCAGAGAAGAAGGAACTGACCGAAGAGGAGGCTATACAGCAGTTGGCTGAGTATTTCGGACAGCAGGAAGAGCAGATTGCTGCACAGCAGAAGCGCTTCGAAATAGAGAAGAAGTATTACGCTAAACTCCAGAACATACTCAAGCCCCAGTATCTCGTGAAGGTGTTCAAGCAGCGCCGTGAGCAGGGACAGCCTGGTGACCACCGTGGTGGACAGGCAAGAGGTGGTCGTCCTGGAGGTTTTGGTGGCCCGCAAGGTGGCTTCGGAGGTCCACAGGGAGGTTTTGGAGGTCCACAGGGTGGTGGATTCGATAACGACTTTTATGTGTTATATATAACTTTTGCTTTTTATTAGTATTTTGGGAGGTGGTGAGCCGTGAGGTCCGTCACCTTTTTTTGTGCTTATTCCATAAGACGCATCATTTCTCCTCATTATTTTTCAATTATTAATTTAATTGTGTATCTTTGTCGTCATGCAACAGACAGATAACTTCAAGGATACGGTGATACTCGTGGATGCCGACTATGTTGATGGCGTAGCCTTTGACTTGACGGTGAACTTCGAGCGTATGCTGATGCGGAGGATACCTTTTGCCGACTTGGCGCAGTGGCTTGTCTGTGTGGCGCTGGACGGTGGCTTGTTAGCCGAAGATGCGGAATCCCAGCAGATACAGGTCATATTCCTGCATGACGAGAAATGTTCGGCGTTGCAGTATTTTGCACCTGGTAAGATTGCCGAGGATATCGATGGCAAGGCTTTCCGCGATGCGCGTATGGGAGAGTTCCTGATGAGTGCCGTCAGGAAGGAACTTTTGGCGGGGAATGACCTCTTCGTACAATGTACGGAGGCATTGCTTGGCAGCGAAGCGGTAAAGCGTGTTGTGCTTGTGCCCAATATGGAACAATACGGGGCAGCATTGAAATCCCTGTTGGCCTCGGCAGGTCGGCGGAAGGAAGTTACCCTGCTTGCTATGCAACCCGAAGCGGGTAGGGGATTCCAGTCGGAAATTCTGGGCTACAGCCTGATGCAGGCGATGGGCATCCGCAGCGAGGAACTCATCTGATAAAGTAAGAATTAAAAATTAAAGATTAATATAAAGTAACTATGGGAAAGGTCTTGATTATTGGCGCAGGCGGTGTCGCTACGGTGGCAGCGCACAAAGTGGCACAGAAGAAGGAAGTGTTCACTGAGATGATGATAGCCAGCCGTACAAAATCGAAGTGCGACGCTTTGGCTGAAGTGCTGAACAAGAAATATGGACGGCAGGTGAAGACCGCACAGGTCGATGCCGACAGTGTGGAGGAGTTGGTTAAACTGCTCTCCGACTATAAGCCCGACATCGTGATGAATCTGGCTTTGCCCTATCAGGACTTGACCATCATGGAGGCTTGTTTACAAACGGGTTGTAACTATCTCGACACGGCAAACTACGAGCCGAAGGACGAGGCGCATTTCGAGTATTCATGGCAGTGGGCCTATCGCGAACGCTTCGAGAAGGCTGGTCTGACGGCAATACTGGGATGTGGCTTCGACCCAGGTGTTACGAGCATCTACACGGCATATGCCGCCAAGCATCATTTCGACGAGATTCATTATCTGGACATCGTCGATTGCAACGCAGGAAACCATCACAAGGCTTTTGCTACAAACTTCAATCCCGAGATAAACATCCGCGAGATTACTCAGAAGGGACTGTATTGGGAGAACGGCAAATGGGTAGAAACAGAGCCTATGGAGATACACAAGCCACTGAACTATCCCAATATCGGCCCGAAGGAAAGTTATCTGCTTCACCACGAGGAGATTGAATCGCTGGTCATCAACTATCCGACCATCAAGCGAGCACGCTTCTGGATGACATTCGGACAGCAGTATCTCACCTATCTTGATGTGATTCAGAACATCGGCATGAGCCGTATTGACGAGGTAGAGTATAAGGCTCCGAAGGTCGATGGTACGGGTGATACCGTAGTGAAGATTGTGCCCCTGCAGTTTCTCAAGGCCGTATTGCCCAATCCGCAGGATCTTGGCGAGAACTACGATGGCGAGACTTCGATTGGTTGCCGTATCCGTGGCATCAAGGACGGCAAGGAGCATACCTACTATGTATATAATAACTGCTCGCATCAGGCGGCTTATGAGGAGACGGGTATGCAGGGCGTTTCGTACACCACGGGTGTGCCAGCCATGATTGGCGCGATGCTCTTCCTCGAGGGAAAATGGAAGCGTGCTGGTGTTCACAATGTCGAGGAGTTCGACCCAGACCCATTCATGGAAGCCCTGAATCGGGACTGTCTGCCATGTCACGAATTACACGATGTTGATTTGGAATTATAACTAAATAACTATGGAGAAAAATATTGAAAAGATGGCTGCACAAAGTGCTGCCAACGAGAAACTGAAAGCCCTGCAGGCTGCGATGTCGAAGATAGAAAAGGATTTCGGCAAGGGCAGCATCATGAAGATGGGCGATGAGAAGATAGAGGATGTGGAAGTCATCCCGACGGGCAGTATATCGCTGGACGCAGCATTAGGCGTAGGCGGCTATCCCAAGGGGCGCATCATCGAGATTTACGGTCCCGAATCTTCGGGTAAGACCACGCTGGCCATCCATGCCATTGCCGAGGCGCAGAAGCAGGGTGGTATTGCTGCCTTCATCGATGCGGAACATGCTTTCGACCGCTTCTATGCTAAGAATCTGGGCGTAGATGTCGATAATCTGCTGATTTCGCAACCCGACAACGGCGAGCAGGCACTGGAGATTGCCGACCAGTTGATACGCTCTTCGGCCATCGACATTATCGTCATCGACTCCGTGGCAGCCCTGACTCCCAAGGCGGAGATAGAGGGTGACATGGGCGACAACAAGGTGGGTTTGCAGGCTCGACTGATGAGTCAGGCCCTGCGCAAACTTACTGCCAGCGTGTCGAAGACGAAGACCACCTGTATCTTCATCAACCAGTTACGCGAGAAGATTGGCGTCATGTTCGGTAATCCCGAGACGACTACGGGCGGAAATGCCCTGAAGTTCTACGCCTCCGTGCGGCTGGACATCCGCAAGGCAAGCAGCATCAAGGACGGTGACAGCATTGTCGGCAACCTGGTGCGTGTGAAGGTCATCAAGAACAAGGTGGCTCCTCCATTCCGCAAGGCCGAGTTCGAGATTGTGTTCGGCGAGGGCATCAGCCGTGTGGGCGAGATTGTCGATTTGGGTGTGGAGTTAGGCATCATCAAGAAGAGCGGTTCGGGGTTTAGTTACGCGGACAGCCGCATCGGACAGGGTCGAGAGGCCGTGAAGGGTATCCTGAAGGACAACCCCGAACTGTGCGACGAGATTACCGCGAAGATATTTGCTGCCATGTCAAGCAATCCAGCCCCTGTTGTCGAGAGTAAGACTGAGGCGAAGGAAGCAGCAGAGGACTAACCTCTTGCCGTCGCAATAGTATTGCGTCACTTCATGCATTAGTATTCCATTGCACTTCGCATTACTAATGCATAGTTATTGGTAATATAGTTGTATCCCTAAAGACAAATTTTGTCATAACAACTGCCATTATGTCGCGAGACGAGAACTTTTTTAAGAGTTTTTGCCTCGCGACTTCTTCTTTTGGCATATCCTTTGTATGAATATGGTTGTGATAAATCATCAAATCGTAAAATCATTAAATAAAAAATAAAGTTATGGGAAAGATTATTGGAATCGACTTGGGTACGACAAACTCTTGTGTATCCGTTTTTGAGGGCAACGAGCCCGTGGTAATTGCCAACAGCGAGGGCAAGCGTACAACTCCCTCCGTGGTGGCATTCGTAGAGGGTGGCGAGCGCAAGGTGGGCGACCCCGCCAAGCGTCAGGCTATCACAAACCCGAAGAAGACCATCTTCTCTATCAAGCGCTTCATGGGCGAAACCTACGAGCAGGTGCAGAAGGAAATCGCGCGTGTACCTTATAATGTAGTGCGCGGCGACAACAACACGCCACGCGTGGATATTGACGGCCGCCAGTACACGCCGCAGGAAATCTCCGCCATGATACTGCAGAAGATGAAGAAGACCGCCGAGGACTATCTGGGTCAGGAGGTAACGGAAGCCGTCATCACCGTGCCCGCATACTTCAGCGACTCTCAGCGCCAGGCCACCAAAGAGGCTGGACAGATTGCAGGCCTCGATGTGAAGCGTATCGTGAACGAGCCCACCGCAGCCGCTTTGGCATACGGTGTGGACAAGGCCAACAAGGACATGAAGATTGCCGTATTCGACCTCGGTGGTGGTACATTCGATATCTCCATCCTGGAGTTCGGTAGCGGTGTGTTCGAAGTATTGAGCACTAATGGTGATACCCATCTGGGCGGTGACGACTTCGATCAGGTCATCATCGACTGGCTCGCCAATGGTTTCAAGGCCGAAGAAGGTGTTGACCTGAAGCAAGACCCGATGGCTCTGCAGCGTCTGAAGGAAGCAGCTGAGAAGGCTAAGATTGAACTCTCCAGCACTACCTCGACGGAGATTAATCTGCCCTACATCACGGCTGTAGGTGGTGTGCCCAAGCACCTTGTAAAGACTTTGACTCGTGCCGAGTTTGAGCGTCTAAGCGACAGCCTTATTCAGGCATGTAAGGTGCCCTGCCAGAACGCCATGCGCGACGCAGGTCTCTCCAACTCGGACATCGACGAGGTCATCCTCGTAGGCGGTTCAAGCCGTATCCCTGCTGTGCAGAAGATGGTAGCCGAGTTCTTCGGTAAGGAGCCCTCGAAGGGCGTAAACCCCGACGAAGTCGTAGCCGTAGGTGCCAGCATCCAGGGCGCCGTGCTTACAGGCGACAAGAGTGACATCGTATTGCTCGATGTAACGCCTCTGTCCATGGGTATCGAAACACTGGGTGGCGTGATGACTAAACTCATCGAGGCCAACACTACTATCCCCTGCAAGAAGAGCGAAACCTTCTCTACCGCGGCAGACAACCAGACTGCTGTCACCATCCATGTGCTTCAGGGCGAGCGTCCTATGGCCAGTCAGAACAAGTCTGTCGGTCACTTCAACCTCGAAGGTATCGCACCCGCCCGTCGTGGTGTTCCTCAGATAGAGGTAACCTTTGACATCGACGCCAACGGTATCCTGAATGTAAGTGCCAAGGATAAGGCTACGGGCAAGGAGCAGAGCATCCGCATCGAGGCTTCTTCTGGACTCTCTAAGGAGGAAATCGAGCGCATGAAGGCAGAGGCCGAGGCCAATGCCGAGAGCGACAAGAAGGAACGCGAGAAGATTGACAAACTCAATCAGGCAGACTCGATGATATTCCAGACCGAGAACATGCTCAAGGAGAGCGGTGACAAGCTGCCTGCCGATGTAAAGGCCGAGGTAGAGGCTGCCCTCAATAAACTCCGCGATGCCCACAAGGCACAGGATGTTGCAGCCATCGATGCAGCCACAGCCGAACTGAACAACGCCGCCCAGAAGATGTATGCCGCAGCCCAACAGGCAGGTGCAGCACAGCCTGGTCCCGATGCTGGTTTCCAGGGTGGTGCACAGGCAGGTCCTCAGCCTAGCAACGACGGTAAGGCCGACGACATCCAAGATGCCGACTTTGAGGAGGTGAAGTAAATATCAAACCTCAATAGATATGAGAAAGACATGCAACTCTGCATGCCTTTCTTTTTTTCATGTTATGCCTTAGCCAAGGTGAGGATGCTGATGGTGATGCGTGGATTCCGTTGGGCAATGGCTTGGGCACAGGAGGTAAGGGTAGCACCAGTCGTGAGGACATCATCGACAAGCAGGATGTGCCGACAGGGAATGCCAGAAACGGACTGAAACAAGTTCTCTACATTTTTGGCCCGCTTGACGGATGTTTTGTGTGTCTGCGACTCGTTGTTTCGGGTGCGTTTCACAGCATCTTTGATTACTGGAATCCCCGTCACATCGGATATGCCGAGGGCTATCTGGGCACTTTGGTTGTAGCCGCGTTGCCATTGGCGAATCCAATGTAGGGGGACGGCTACGATGCCGTCGATGTCAGTAAAGAAACCGTAGGGAAGGATTTCCCTTGCCACTCTGCTACCCATGAATCGGGCAAGGTCGGGACGATGACCATACTTCAATTGGGTAACCAGCAAATGGGAATTGAGGTCGTGCTGATAACGGATGTAACTGTGGGTACGCCCCAATCGGAACTTCCTTTCAAACAGACGAAAGACGGGATTGTCCTGAAAGTCGGTGATATAGGTATAGGGAAGTTGATTCAGACAATGTTCGCAGACCTTCTCTTCGTTAGAGTCCATATGCTTGTTACATACGGGGCAAAGGCGAGGGCTTATCAGATTAAGGAAATCGCAAAGCCAAGTTCGTAGCGAAGCCATATATCAACAGAACCAGAGTGCTATTCGCCATGCTCCCCGACCGCCATGGGCAGTATAGAATCGTAGGAGCCTGCCGATTGTACGGATAAGCAAAGAGGCGGACACGGGAACGGGTATAGGATGGCCTCCCTCGTGTTGTAGTTGTCCGTTGACAATGCAATAGCGCAGGAACAGGGCACGATAATCGGTTGGCAAACGGAGTTTCTGACTCACTGCCGACATTACTTGCTCTATCTTATTGCGTCGCGATGACATTGATGATCCCGTAAGACTATCGTCATGGACATGTATTAGATGATATGCCTGACGGGGTTGCCATAGGATGCGCGGAGCGTTTAATAAGGCGCGAATACCCAGTTCCCAATCGTCCCAAATGGACAGCGTTTCGTTCCATCCTCCAATCTTTCGCAGGAAATCGGTACGGAAAAGCATTCCCTGGGTATTGAGCGTAGATGATAATATTTGTGCGGTTGCCGTGTCGCGGGCAATGAAAGCACGCTGGGCAACTTTTCCCTTGACTTCCTGTAGGGTAGGGAATAGTATCATGTCGAAATCATCAGTCTGTGGAATGACTTCCTCTAAAAAAGAGGGTGATAGTTCGTCGTCGCTGTCGAAGAAGTATATCCACTCTGTCTGACAGGCTTCCAAACCACGGTTGCGTGCCCGACTGGCGCCTTGTTGTGGCTCTTCCAATACACTCACTACCATCGGAGCATCGTCGGCAAAACCTCGGCAAAGACTTAAAGACCTGTCCGTCGAACCATTGTCGATAAGTATAATCTCCAGTTCTTCGTAGGTGACTGCCGACAGAGAACGGAACAGGTCAGGAAGGTATTTCTCCCTGTTCAGGACGGGAATGACGAGTGTTACGGCTGCCATGTGCGAATGTAATTGATACCCCACCACATATTGCAAAGCATGGTGAGGGGATTCATACCTTGGCGCAATGTCCATCCCAGCGTTTCGCGAATAGCCTTGTAGCAGGCATAGCCGAATCCACCAGTCCTGTAAAACACGGCTCCCTTGGAACGCTGAAGCAGCGGATTGGATATGTCATCGCCAGTCGTATTGGCACGGGTCTGACAGATGGGCTTTGGCTCGTAATGAATGTGTAATCCCATGCGATGTGCATCGAACATTAGTACATCCTCTTCTCCTGCATTCAGATAGTCGCTACCCAAACCAAAGCGTTCATCGAAACGAAGTTTCCCTATCTTCTCGCGCTTCATTGTAATCTCAAAGGAGGACACAAATCGTGGAGGGTATTTCTTCTTAGGTCCAATGGCTTGAAAATGTGCAATATCGTATTCGGGATGACTGCGATAGGTGTCGAGAATCGTATCAAAGTATTCGGGTGTCCACAGCTCATCGTCATCACAAATCTTTAGGATGTCGCCTGTGGCATGTTCCAGTGCAAAATTGCGGTTGCGGCAAAGTCCTTTCCCTGCAAGTTGCAGTACCGTCACATCCGTTCGATTAGTTAGCCATTCAGGAATCTGAGGCGGTTCGGGCGTGGTATATTGCCAGGACACAAGATAATGCACATCGTCGCGGGAAGGCATGGGACAAATGCTGTCTTTTAGCCGTTCGATACCTTCGTCGATGGTGCATATCAGCAGTTCCAGTGTCATAGTTCGATATTAAACTCATTCAGGACCTTGATGATTCGTTCCACCTGTCCGTCGGTCATTAGAGGACTGATAGGCAAGGAAAGTATCTCGCGATGGATGCGTTCCGTGACGGGATAGTGTTTGTCGTTCCACTCTTTGTAAGCCTCCTGTTGATGTGGCGGAATGGGGTAGTGAATAAGCGTGTCGATACCCTTTTCGCGCAAATATTCCTGCAACTGCTCGCGGGCAGGACACCGTACGGGATACACATAGAACACTTGTTCTTCGGCATTGGCAGAGAGAGTAGGCAGAACAATCAGCGGATTCTTGATGCCAGTATTGTATAGGTTTGCAATCTCCCTGCGACGGGCATTGTCCTCATCGAGTCGTGGCAGTTTGACACTCAGTACAGCAGCCTGTATCTCGTCCGTACGGCTGTTCATACCCTTATAGCGGTTTACATATTTCTCCGCCGAGCCGTAGTTCGCCATCATGCGTACGGTTTCAGCCAGTTGATCGTCGTCAGTTGTCACACATCCAGCATCGCCCAATGCTCCGAGATTCTTTCCAGGATAGAAACTGAAGCCAGCCGCATCGCCCAGATGACCAGCACGCTGTCCGCGATACCATGCACCATGAGCCTGTGCAGCATCTTCAATTACCTTGATACCTTGTTCCGTCGCCCATTCGTTGATAGCCGCCATGTCGCATACGCGTCCATACAGATGAACGGGCATTACGGCTCGTGTGCGTTCTGTCCACAGGTCTTTCATGCGCTCCGTATCAATGAGATAATCCTGCATTGATGGCTCGCAGAGTATGGGCGTAAGCCGTGCCTCCTCTATTGCAAGGATGGCGGCAATGAAGGTGTTGGCGGGTACGATTATCTCGTCGTCGTCGTTCCAATGAAGCAATTCTTTGTAGGCACGAAGTGTCAAGGTCAGTGCATCCATTCCGTTTCCCACCATGACACAATGCTTGGTGCCGCAGTACTGGGCAAAATCCTGTTCGAAGGCTTGGTTGAAACTGCCATGCAGGTATCTGCCACTTCGAACCGCCTGTTCGATGGCTTGTGTCAGTTGTGGCTCGAAACTATCGTTTATGGCTTTCAGGTTCAGGAAGGGAATGTTCTCATCCGTTTCCCGAACTACACCCGTCATTTCGTCGATAACTTCATGGTCGAGTTTGATTTCATACTGGTCGTAGCATACTGCGCGTGCTCCGAATCCTTCCTTCTGGAAGATAAGTCCGTTGTTCAGGCATAATCCGCCGTTTTCAGTAGAGACGCCGAAGTCTACAAACTCCATCTGTTTGTAGCGCTCGAGGATAAGATGACGGAACAACAGGTCGAGGGCTCCGAATTTGCGCCCGTCCTCACCCGCCGCGATATATTGTATGTGTGCCACCTGTTCTGTCACGAATACCATACAACCAGCCACAATCTTCTCGTTGTGCATGACGAGATACACTTTTATCTCGCGTGGGAAACGCTGCATCAGCAGTGAAATCTCCTCTTCGGTGTGTACGGGATGTACATGGTGATGTTCCATAAGCACCTCGGTCAGCAGCGTCCAGAACTGGTGTAGTCCTTCGCTATCACCTTCTGTCAGTCGGTTGATATACAGGTTGTTGTCCAGTGCCTTCTTGGCTTGTCGCTGTCGCAATGTTCGCATACGCAACTGGTTGCGCTGTGCCACGACGGAACTGACATTTCTCGCCGTCAGTCGGGCATTGGCACGGAACAAGGCATATAGGTCTTCGCCTGTAGGATAGGCACTATAGATATATGGCACGGGCTTGTAAACCATCCTTGTGGCCTGGAGCATGTCACGGTAGTATTGCATCAGCGTCTGCATGATGTCCAGAACTTCCTGCTGGGTAATCTCCGTGTTCATCACCAATCCGCCGTAGGTCAGTCCCTGGTGCGAATATACGGTATGTTCCTCTTCCACCCAGTTGGCGGGGAACACCGCCTTCAGTCCTTCTTTGCCAGGGAGTGTATCGCTGTTCGACACTTCTCCCTCGAATATCAGGACAGAACAATCAAAGAAGCGGTCGGCATGGTAGTCCATGAAGTCGCGCTCGAACAGGAAAGTCCCGTTCTTCGACTCGCGGACGAATCCGTCCCACATCTCCTTATAGTTTACTGAATATGGAACAACCGTCATTGTTTCAGCGTTTTAAGATATGTTGAGTAGTCGTGTACATAGCCCGTAGCATCGTAGTGTTCCGAAGCCATTACCACCAAAACGGTGTCGGGGGCAAAGTCTTTCAGTTCGCACCATACACCAGCTGGGATAAGGATGCCTTCCGATGGACTTTCCATCCTCACCTCTGCCTGTGTCGTACCATCGTCCACCATCATGGTGAATGCGCCCGTTACGGGTATCACTACTTCCGAGCAGGTCCAGTGTGCATGTCCTCCCCGTTTCACCTCTGCAGGAATGTCATATACCCAGAATACCCGTTGGATGTCGAAGGGTATCGTCCCTTGTGCTTCGGCAAATGCCAAGTCGCCTCGCTCGTCTCCTACATGAGGTATGGAGACCAGTTTGCATCCCTTGGGTAAAGTCGTTTTTGTATTCATACTGATAAGCAAAGGTATAGAAAAGCTTGCGGATAAGCAAATTGAAGTATTAAAATATCTCTATTTCTTAGGATAGGTATTACCTTGTTTTACGAGTGTAAGTGCTTGTCGCACAGTAGGGTCAGTCTGGTTGAGGTATTCGATGTATTCCTCTGCATCCAGACTATTGTAGATGATGCTACTGATGATGGAACGCTCGAAGAGTGGACGGCTACGCAACAGCATAAGGTTACGGCGACGAAGTCCCTGTTTCTCGGCATGGGAGGCAAACTTCTCCAACAGGTTCTGCCGTAGCAGGTAGGCACTCAACTCCTCCATGTTGGTGTACTTGCGCAGGGTGGGGCGGTTTGCATCGGTATAGTCGAAGGCAAACTGATGGATGTGTCCGTTGAATACTGCCTCCTTGTAGTAAGAGGTGACATTGCTGGTGTCTTCGCCCACAAAGATGTCGGGCATAATACCTCCGCCGCCATACACTTGTCGTCCGAGTCTTGTCTTGTATGCTTTGCCTTGCTGGTGGATGCTGTCTTCGGTAAAGTATTCACCACGCTCATACCGTGCTATGAGTTCGTTCTCGTAGTCTTCGTCGTGTCCAGGAACATAGGGCTTTTGTATGCAGCGCCCCGAAGGAGTGTAGTAGCGGGCAATCGTCAGTCGCACGACACTACCGTCCTTGAACTCCATCGGTTGCTGGACAAGTCCCTTGCCGAAAGAACGGCGTCCTACGACAGAACCTCGGTCGTTGTCCTGAATGGCTCCAGCAAGGATTTCACTGCTGCTGGCAGAACCCTCGTCGATAAGCACCACAAGCGGGATTCGCTGGAAACTGCCATGTCCGTCGCTGAAGTAGTCTTCGCGTGGCGACTTGCGCCCTTCGGTATAAACAATCAGTTGCTTACCAGGCAGGAATTCGTTTGCCATCTGAATGGCAATGTGCATGTATCCACCACGGTTGCCGCGAAGGTCGAGAATAAGGTTTTCCATGCCTTGGATGGACAACTGCGCCATTGCAATCATAAACTCGGCATAGGTCTGTTCGCCGAAACTCTTGACACGGATGTAACCCGTATTGTCGTTGATGAGATATGCTGCATCAATACTCTTCACGGGAATATCGTCGCGAACAACCGTGAATACCATTGGTTTGGGTCTGCCCCGACGAACTACGGTGAGTTTCACGGTTGTGCCCTTTTCGCCCTTCAACCGTTTCATCACTTCGTTTTGCTTCATCCCGACAAGGCTTGCTGTGTCGGCTTTGATGATGCGGTCGCCCGCCAAAAGCCCTACTTTCTCGGCAGGGCCGTTCTTGATGATGCTGATGACATTCACCGAGTCGTTCATCATGTTGAAACTGATGCCGATGCCCGAGAAACTGCCTTTTAGGTCTTCGTTCGCTTCCTCTGCATCGTTGGCAGGAATGTAGGAGGAGTGCGGGTCGAGTTCGGAAAGGATTTTCGGCATGGATTGCTCTACGAGTGAGTTCATGCTTACGGTATCTACATACTTGTTGTCAATCATCTGCAGAAGGTAACTGATTTTGTTGTTACCCGTGTTGATGATGCTCAGGCGGTTGCCCGAGAAGTGACTGGTGTAGAATGTCCCTATCAGAATGCCGCCAATGAGGCTAAGGGCGATAAGCAATGGGGTGAGACGGGATTTGTTCATATTTAATGTCTAAAGGTCAGTCATTTATGGGAACGAGTTTCACCTCGATGTTGGCACGCTGTAGCAGTTCGATGCCTTCGGTCAGTCGGTACGCACGGGAATAGATGACGCGGCGGATGCCTGCCTGAATGATGAGTTTGGCACACTCGATACAGGGGGCATCGGTAACATATAGGGTAGCGCCGTCGCTGTTGTTGCCCGAGCGTGCAATCTTCGTGATGGCATTTGCCTCGGCATGTAGCACATAGGGCTTAGTAATATTGTTCTCATCCTCGCAAACATTTTCGAAGCCCGACGGAGTTCCGTTGTAGCCGTCGCTGATTATCATCTTGTCCTTGACAATGAGTGCGCCAACCTTGCGGCGAGTACAGTAACTGTTCTCTGCCCAGATGGATGCCATCCTCAGATAGCGCAGGTCTAAGTCTTCTTGTTTCTTATTCATAGTTCTATTTTAATGGCAAAATTCTAATGCTCTCTTGTTTCTCTTTTTATTCCGTTCCGTTTTAGTAGCGCGTCGATGGTTGGTTCTCCACCGCGGAAACGCTTGTAGAGCGTCATGGGCGCTTCTGTACCACCACGGGAAAGAATCTCGTTGCGGAAGCGTGTGGCCGTTTCCCTGTCGAAGATACCATGCTCTTGGAACACGGAGAAGGCATCGGCATCAAGCACCTCGGCCCATTTGTAACTATAGTAGCCGGCAGCATAGCCTCCACTCATGATGTGCCCGAACTGAGTTGTCATACAAGTTCCAGGGATTTGAGGCAGTAGGCGACAGGCTTTCCAAGCCTCCTTTTCAAATGTCATCACATCGGCATCGAAGTCCTCAGTCAGTGTGTAGTAAGCCATGTCGAGCATACCCAGACTGACTTGTCGTATGCAGGCGTATGCCGCCATGAAGTTTTTGCTGCGTATGATGCGGTCGATCAATTCCTGTGGCATGGGCTCGCCCGTTTCGTAATGGCGTGCAAAGGTATTGAGAAACTCGGGCTCTGTGGCATAGTTCTCCATAAACTGACTGGGGAGTTCCACGAAATCCCAATAGACATTGGTACATGACAGGCTCTCGAAACGCACCTTTGAGAACAGGGCGTGAAGCGAATGCCCGAACTCGTGGAGGAAAGTTTCCACCTCTCCCAGTGTCAGCAGGGCAGGCTTGGTTTCGGTGGGCTTGGTGAAGTTCATGGTGACGGAGGCATGTGGACGGCTGTCGCTGCCATTTTCCTCGTCAATCCATTGCTCCTTGTAGGTTGTCATCCACGCTCCGCTTTGTTTCGACTCGCGTGGGTGGAAGTCGGTATAGAGTATGCCTAGATAGGAATCGTCCTTGTCCCTAACCTCCCAAGCCTCCACATCGGGATGGTACACATCGATGTCGGTATGTTTGTGGAAGGTGATACCGTAGAGCCTTGTGGCAAGTCCGAACACGCCTTCCTTTACCTTCGACAGTTCAAAGTAGGGGCGTAGTATCTCGCTGTCGATGTTGTAGCGCTGCATCCGCAGTTTATGACTATAGTAGGAAAAGTCCCAGGGCTGCATCTCATAGTCGTCGCCCTCTGTTTCGCGGGCAAGTGCAGTCACTTCCTCCAGTTCCTTGCGTGCCGTAGGCATATAGGCTTCGCGAAGGTCGTGCAGCAGGGCTTGTACATGTGGCGTGTCCTTTGCCATGCGTCTTTCCAGTATGAAGTCGGCGAAGGTGGGATAGCCCAGTATATTAGCCAGTTGCCTGCGCAGGTTCACGATACGCGGAACCAAAGGTATATTATTATTCTCGTTGTCGTGTGTACAGAGGGTCATGTGTGCCATGTACATCTGTCGCCTCAGTTCGGCATTCTCGGCATAGGTCATGAAGGGGCCATAACTGGGCGCATGTAGCGTGAAGAGCCATCCCTCTAGTCCCTTTTGCTTGGCGGCAAGGGCTGCAGCCTCCATCTGACTGTCGGGCAGTCCTTTCAGTTCTTCTTTGTCCGTTATGTGGAGTTGGAAGGCATTGGTGTCTTTCAGCATATTCTGCTGGAACTGTAGTGTCACTTGGCTCAGTTCCATCTGCAACTTGGCAAATCGTTCCTTGTCCTCGTCGGAGAGCAATGCCCCATGGCGTACAAACGACTGGTACATGTTCTCCAGCAGCGTGTTCTCCTCTGGTGTCAGGGGACGATGGTTTTCATACACCGCCTTCACGCGCTCCCACAACTGCGGGTTGAGCATGATTTTGTTGCTGTGTTCGGTCAGTATGGGCGACATCTTCTGTGCCAAAGCATCAAACTGGTCGTTGGTGTTGGCACTGATGAGGTTGAAGAACACATTGGACACACGGGAAAGTGTGTGGTCGCCCTTGGGGATGATGGTATTCTCGAAAGTCGGTGCATCGGGATTGTTCAGGATGCGCTCGATGTCGGCATCGTCCCGCTTCATGCCTTCGAGCATCGCAGGCTCATAGTCTTCGAACTTGATTTTGCCGAAGGGAACGGTATCGAAGGGTGTGCCGTAGGTTTTATTGAGAAATGGATTTTCTGCTGGTGTCATGTGTTGGAGTTCTGTGCGAGGCGTTCCATGTCGGGCACCTCTATCGTGTTACGGCTGAGTCGAATCAGCCCTTTGTTTTCTAAGTTGTGCAGGAGTCCAGAGACAACCATGCGGGATATGCCCAGATATAGGCAAAGGTCTTCCTGCCGTATGTTCATCTGCTTCCATCCTGTAGGCGAGGAGGTATGTGCCTGAATGAACTGTACAAAGCGCGTTGTCGTATTGCTGACGGGTTGGGGCAGTGAGGCTTCCCGATGCCGAACCGAGCATGTGGACAGCAGGTTCAGAAAGTTCAGGCGGAACACCTCGATGCTGAACAGCATGCGGCTGATGTCGTTTTTGGGAATGGTCAGCAGTTGGCAGGAACACTCCGCTGTGTAACTTGCCGTGTATTGGCGCTGAATGCCGAACAGGATGTCGGGCTCTATCACCTTCGGGCTTTCCATCAGTTCCGTGAATTTGTATTTTCCGTCGGCATAGGCGGTCGTGACTCTCATGCTGCCACTCACCAGGAATACCAGTTGTTGGCATACATCTCCCTGCTGTTGCCATCGTTGCCCTGCGTCGAGCCTTTGGAGTTCACAGTTCACATTGTCGAGGATGCGGACAACATCCAGCGCACCGACTCCTTGGAAGAGTGGGAGAGAGGTTAGTATGTCGTGTGCCTTGCTGTCCATGTCGTTTCTATTTGATGAGGCTTTCCAGTCCTTTGGAATACCAAGTCTGCATATTCCCCTCGTCGTCGCTATAGATGAAATAAACCTGAATCTCGGGATGCTCCGCAAGCACTTTCTGTGCATGTTCCAGTCCCATTGCCATGAACGAAGTGGCAAAGGCATCTGCCATCGTACAGGTGGGGGCAATGACAGTACTCGACAGTATGCTGTGTTGCACGGGATAGCCCGTATGGGGATTGATGGTGTGTGCCAGTTTGCGCCCGCTCTTGTCGATATAGTAGTTGCGGTAGTTTCCGCTGGTTGCCATAGCGCAATCCGTCAGGGCAAGAACACTTTGTATCTCGTGGTTCGTACTGGTGCTGTCCTCGATGGGTTTGTTTACCCCGATGTTCCAGTCTTCTCCCTTTGGATTCTTCCCCTTGACAACGATTTCGCCGCCAATCTCTATCATGTAGTTGCGGATGCCCTTTTGGTTGAACAGCGAAGCGACTTGGTCCACGCCGAATCCCTTGGCAATGGCACTCAGGTCGAGCACCATCCGCTCGTCATCCTTTATCAGCAAGTCATCCTTCAGCGTTGCCTTTTCCCAACCGACGAATTGCAGCATGGAGTCCACTTGTGCAGAGTCGGGTAGGGCACCATTCTTGAAGCCGAATCCCCAGGCGTTGACCAGTGGAGCTACGGTAATGTCAAAGTACCCGTCGGTGGCTTTGCTGATTTGCTGTGCCTGGGTGAATACGATGCGGAGCAGCGAGTCGGTCTCCTGACTTTGGTTGGCATTGATGAGGCTTAGGGTGGAGTTGGGGTTGAACATCGACAGCGAACCATCCACGCGTCCCAGTGTGTGCATAATCTCGTCGTAGAGCGTGGAGTCCGACTGATAGGTAGCATGCCACACCGTGCCGAATATCATACCCTCACTTTTTTGAAAGGGTGCCTCGTGGGGTTGTTTCCCTTTTATGATAGCCACGGAGGCAATGATGAGAAACAGCAGGAAAGGCAACCGCCAATTCCATTTCCGGTTTGTATGGTTCTTGCTTATGTCAGATGTTCCCATAGTATTTTTATTCCGATAAGAATCAGTATGATGCCGCCCACCCATTCGGCGCGGAGTCTTGTGGTCTTGCCGATGAATATGCCAATGCCTAAGCCAGCAATAGTCAGCACGGTGCTTGTGGCTGCAATCCATGTGACGATAGTGGTGAGTGAGCATGTAGTCGTTTCTGCAGCGCAGCATAGGGATATGCCCACGGCAAAGGCATCGATGCTGGTGGCAATGGCCAGTAGTGTGATGGTCCAGTAGTTCATCATGCTGAACTTAGGTTCGTCGTCCGTTGAGCATGAAGAGAGAATCATCTTGATGCCGATATAGACCAGAAGTGCGAATGCAATCCAGTGGTCGACAGGTGCAAGATAGTTGCTGAACAACGAAATGCCTTCGTACCCCATCCAAGTCATGCCGCCTTGGAAGATGCCGAATGCCAATGCCATGTAGAGCATAGGGGCAGCGATGATACGGCGCGATGAGGTGCCTGCGGCAATGCTTACCGTGAAGCAGTCCATGGCCAGTGCGATGCTGATGACTATGATTTCGTAGATGCTCATTTGCTGTTCATTTTCTTGCTGGTCTTGCCGATGTCGAAGATGATGTTCATGGTGCCGCCGAAGGTCGTGGAGTTGTTCTTGCCGTAGCCTGGCGTGTAGTAAGCCTGTCCGTAGGCATTGTGCTTTTGGTGCAGGCGTGCCTTGAATCGGATGTTCCACCCTAGTCGGATGAACGACCACAGTTTGGTCTCACACCCTACGAGAAATTCCAGCCATTGTGCGCGTGCCTGCAGGTTGTTCAGTTCCAGCCCCGTCTGTCCGCCCCATATCTCGTCGGCAAAGTCGGGATTGCTATAGTCGAACTTATAACTGGTGAATCCGTAGCGCAGTCCGCCCATCAGTCGGTTGCCGTTATGTTTCTTGTTGAAGTTGTAGTCCATACCCACGCGGAAGTAGGGGGCACGGGTGTGGAACTTGTTGCTGTACTGCTCTCCCTCGCGGTCGCTCTCCCCGATACCCAGTTCACAGATAGGGAAGAAGTGGTCGCGGAAGTTCAGTCGTGCTCCTATTTCCAACTGGTCATAGCGGCATCCTATGGCTTTCATCACAGGACCGGTCAGGTCTGCAAACACCGCCACGCCACAGAACACGGGAGCCTTAGGGATGGGCTCCTGTTTCTCCTTGGCTGTCAGCGACAGACAAAGCAGGCTAATCAGCAGTGTGCAGGTATATCTTGACATTCTCCTGTGAGTTGTATTGTACACTCTTCTTGGTTATCTCTACCGATTCGATGTATCCCGTAGGACTGTCGAAGGTGATACTCGTCAGTTGGTGGAACATGGTGGCAGGGCAGTCGGGCGACTCGAAATGCTGCGTATTCGTCTTGCTCACCTGTAGCGTGGCCTCCTCGGTAGTTTCCGTTTCGGTATTGTAGAAACTGAACTTCAGCACATCTGTGCCCTGCCAGTAACTCATCGGCAGCGATATGCTTTGGGTATTCGTTCCTTGGTTGTATAGGACTTCTTCCGTTCCCTCAGCCGTCACCGTCAGCACATCGGTCAGGGTGTAAGCCTCGCCCGTCTCTGCCGAATAGAAAGCATAGTGACACGCCACGACATTGTTCAGCGTGCAGTCGATGCTCTCGCAACTTACAAACAGAAGCGATGCGAGAGTACCGAGAATCCAGGTGGAGAGCGGAGAGCGGAGAGTGGAGAGAGAAATCATTTGCCTATAACCAATAACCGTTAAACTTTTAAACCTATAACCAATAACCGTTAAACTTTTAAACCTTTAACCTCAACCGATTTCCTTCTCAATCTGATACCTGTTCCTCTCCGTAGAGTTGCGGCTGATGAGTTCACCAAGGAATCCCGCCACGAAGAGTTGCGTACCCAGAATCATCATCGTCAGGGCAAGGTAGAAGTAAGGGCTGTCCGTCACCAGTCGGGCAGGGATACCCGTTGTCAGGCAGTAAATCTTGTTGGCGCCTACCACCGCGGCAGCAATGAAGCCGATGAAGAACATCAGCGAGCCGATGAAGCCGAACACATGCATGGGCTTCAGTCCGAAACTGTCGAGGAACCACAGCGAGAGCAAATCCAGATAGCCGTTCACGAAGCGGTTCCAGCCCATGAACTTCGACTTGCCGAACTTCCTTGCCTGATGGTGTACGGGCTTTTCGCCAATCTTGGTGAATCCTGCGTTCTTGGCCAGATAGGGGATATAGCGGTGCATTTCGACATATAACTCGATGTTCTTCACCACCTCGCGGCGATAGGCCTTCAGTCCGCAGTTGAAGTAGTGCAGGTTCTTGATGCCGCTCACCTTGAGAGCCGTG
>JAGCYD010000032.1 GCA_017960985.1 Bacteroidaceae bacterium | reverse complement strand
GACAAGCCCCCAACAATCGGGGAAGGTCGGCAGGTGCATGGCTGAAGTCGGCGTCCATCTCGAATATGTAGTCGTAACCCTTCGTAATGGCCCAACGGAAACCTGCGATGTAAGCAGTGCCAAGACCCAGTTTCCCTTCGCGTTCTATCAGGAAGACACGGTCGCGTAAATCGCCTTCCATAAGCCCATTCACGATACCAGCCGTACCATCTGGTGAGCCGTCGTCGATAACAAGTACATGAAACCCTTCCTCCAATGCAGTGACGGCACGGATGATACTCTCAATGTTTTCCTTTTCGTTGTAAGTAGGAATGATGACAATAGAACGCTCTATCATGGTAAATAATTTAGTCGAGTGCAAAGATAACTCAAAAAAATCAGCCCACAAAATATATCCGCCATTCCTTCCATATATTAGCCTATTACGCGGCCGCCCTGTGTGTGAGAGAGCTTCTTCTCGATTTCCTTGATGTCCTTGTAGCGGGTCATTACCGCCATATACCTTTCCTTGTCACGGATAAGTTCGGGGTCTTGCATTTCACGTATTACGGCTTTCAGTTCCGTCTTTACGATTTCTATCTTATAATCTGTTACAATATGCTCCACTTCCGAAGGAAGGGTGTTCTCTTCATCCCCCGTAAATCCGCGCTGTTCCTTTTTGTGCATACGGCTGAGTTGTTCCTTGTCTGTGGCTAGGTCGAAAGCTAGTGAACTAATTACAGGGTCGGGATAGTTGAGGAAGAAACGCTCGGCCACGAAACCATCTTCGTGAATGTGTTCTAATGCCACCCCAAGTATAGTCTGGTGAATAGGAACCGATAGGGCAAGGTCGTCTTGTCGGAGCGAAGCGTCGATAAATTCCGTCACGGTACAGGGTACTTCCTTTCCGCTGTTGTCGAACATACTGCCGATGATCTGTTCCCCGTATCTAATGACGAGGCGAACTAGTTCTTGCTCTCGGTCGTGTAGTCGCTGTTCCTCGCGCACACGAATACCAGTTATCAGCGAAGCGAAAGCTTCGTCGTGCTCTGTTGTCGGCAGCGGTGCTTTTTCGGGTGCATCCGACGCAGGAATATGCTTTTCATCTCGTTGGGGAAGGTTCTCCGAAACGGCCTTGGCAATAAGCCGTTCCTCCATCTTCATGGTGCTGGCCGTTTCCTGAATATAGACCGTTCGTGTAATCTCGTTTGGAATGACCGCGATGCTTTGTACGATGTTGTTCACTAGACGGCTCTTTGCCACGGGGTCGCCCTTGGCTTCGTCGAGCAATAAATTAGTTTTGAACTTAATGAAGTCCACCTGATGCTCCGCTAGATACTGCTGGAACTCCTCGGCGTTGTGTTTCCGTGCGAAACTATCGGGGTCGTCGCCGTCGGGCAATAATAGTAACTTCACATTCATGCCCTGTGCAAGTAGCATGTCGATACCTCGTTGCGATGCCTTGATGCCAGCGGCATCACCGTCGTATATCACCGTGATGTTATCCGTTAGTCGATGTATCAGTCGTATCTGGTCGTCGGTCAGCGCCGTGCCCGATGACGCTACGACATTCTCCACGCCGCTTTGGTGCATTGCCATAACATCGGTGTATCCCTCGACAAGGAAGCAACAATCCTGCTTGCGAATAGCCATCTTGGCCTGGAATAGACCGTACAGTTCGCGCTTTTTGCTGTATATAATGCTTTCAGGCGAGTTCTGGTACTTGATGTTTACTCCCTTTGTTGCGGCTGCAAGCACGCGACCACCGAAGCCTACCACCTTGCCACTCATGGTGAAGATGGGGAACATTACGCGACCGAAATACCTATCGCGCAGTTTTCCTTTATCGTTTTTGAGACTTAATCCTGTGCCGATTCCCGTTTCAGGGTCGCAAGTCAGGTACTTCTCCTGATAGCCTGCCGCTAGGGCATCTTCGCTCATGCTCACTCCCTTGGTGTCGGGGCAATAGCCACACTGAAACTTCTGTATGATGTCATCGCGGAATCCACGACCCCGGAAATATGCGAGGCCGATGGCTTTGCCGTCGGCAGTCTCGTGGAGTTGTCGTTGGAACCATTCGTTGGCCCATTCATTGACGATGAACATGGATTCACGATCGTCTTGGCGCTGAACATCCTCTGGGGAAAGTACCTTCTCCTTGATTTCAATGCCGTATTTCTTAGCCAGATAACGCAAAGCCTCAGGATATGTCACCTGCTCGTGTTCCATGATGAAGCCCACAGGATTACCTCCCTTGCCACAAGCGAAACATTTGCAGTAGTTCTTGGCAGGCGAGACGATGAACGAAGGGGTACGGTCATCGTGGAACGGACATAGTCCCTTGAGGTTCGCTCCAGCGCGTTTCAGGGTTACAAAGTCCGAAACGACATCCACGATGTTCGCGGCGTCCATAATTTTATCGATAGTCGCTCTGTCAATCATAGTCCGTTGTTTTCTTCGTCATCTTCGTCCATGTCGAAAGCGAAGTTCCCGAAGAATACGGGTTCGCTGTCGTTGAATTCATCGAGTGCGCGGCGTTCTTTCTTTGTTGGTCGTCCCGTGCCCCGGGCGCGGTTTATGAATCCGCTTATCTTGTTCATCTCTAACAATTCGTATTGGTCGGCACGGGTTACATTCTCCAAAATATCGGGAATCAGTTTGGCACCCACGCGATGTTCGATGGCCTGCAATATCTTGAAGGAGTAGGTGACAGGCGGTTTACGCACATCCACGGTATCGCCGACCTTGACCATTCGTGAGGGCTTCAGTTGCGAGCCGCCCATACTGATTTGCCCCTTTTTGCAGGCGGCAGCAGCCAGAGAGCGCGTTTTGAAGATGCGGGCGGCCCACAGCCATTTGTCTATTCTCGCTTCCGTGTTGTTCATACTCTGATCGCTGTCTCCTTACAGATATTGATGATGACCTCTGTGGCCTTGACCATACTTTGTATAGGAACGAATTCGTGACGCCCGTGGAAGTTCAGACCGCCTGCGAAAATATTGGGGCAGGGTAGGCCCATGAAACTGAGTTGGGCTCCGTCGGTTCCACCACGGATGGGGATAACACGGCAGAATCCACACGCATCCTCGATAGCTTGACGGGCGATGTCCATAATATGGGGCTTGTCTTGCAGCTGTTCCAACATATTACGATATTGTTCCTTGAGTTCAAGGGTTATAGTCCCTTCGCCGTAGGTGGCGTTCAAGTGGTCGGTCAGATTCCGTAAAGTGGCTTTGCGTTCCTCGAACTTTGTGGCATCGTGGTCGCGAATGATGTAGTTCAGCGTGGCTTCCTCTACACTACCGTTCATACTGGTTAGGTGATAGAATCCCTCGTAGCCTTCCGTCGTTTCGGGGCGTTCTGCCTTCAGAGCTTCGATAATCTCCTGTGCCACAATACTGGCGTTAAGCATCTTTCCTTTGGCGTATCCGGGGTGAACATTCCGTCCACGAATCGTTATCTTTGCGCTGGCAGCGTTGAAATTCTCATATTCAAACTCGCCAACCTCGCTACCATCCATTGTGTACGCCCATTGGCATCCGAACTTTTTTACATTAAACAGATGTGCCCCCATGCCTATCTCCTCGTCTGGATTAAAGGCGATACGGATGCGTCCATGCTCAATCTCGGGATGTGCCAATAGGTAACTCATGGCTGTAACTATCTCGGCTATGCCAGCCTTATCGTCGGCTCCGAGCAAGGTCGTACCATCGGTAACGATGAGGTCTTCGCCCTTGTGACGGAGAAGTTCGGGAAATTGTTCTACACGGGTTGTGACGGTGTCGCTCAGTACAATGTCGTTGCCATCGTATCCATATATAATGCGTGGATGAACATCCTTTCCGCTACAATCGGGGCTCGTATCCATGTGGGCGATGAACCCGATCGTGGGGACTTGTCGCCGTGTATTGGCTGGTAAGGTGGCATAGACATAGGCATGTTCGTCCATTTCCACATCGCTCAGCCCGATGTCTTCGAGTTCCTGCCGAAGATATTGCGCCAGCGCAAATTGCTTATCCGTGCTGGGGCAATGCGTATCGTTTGTCTCGTCTGATTGCGTGTCAAATGAGACATAATGCAGGAAACGCTCTACCAACAAATCAGTCATGGTCGTATGCCTCTCCGTAAGGGATTTCTTTTTCTTCATTGTCGGTGGTCACCAAAATGTAATAGATGTTGACCCGCATGAACTGGGTGATAACATAGGTGAAAAGGATTCCCACACAGCAACAGATAAGACCAGTGATGTTTATCAGTATGCCGACAATGCCATAGCCTAATAATGTCCAGAAATGACCGTGCGAAAGTTTCCATGACTCACCGAATACTTCGCTTAGGGTAAGTTCGGGTTTGTTTGCGGCAATGATAGGCACAAACATCAAGCGTACAGTCAGGAATATACCGGGAAGTATGCAACATGCATAGCCGATGCCTATGATGATGCTGTTCAATAGAGTAATGCCCAAGAAACTCAGGTATCCATTCCATGCTCCCTTAATGCGTTCGCTGATGCTGAGACGAAGTTCCTTTACGCCATCGAGAAGCAGACGATTGAGTGCAACCTTGAAGTAAGTGGCTGCCAGCCAACCGATGAGACTGCCTAAAGCAACCATAGGCAACATAGCGACGATGACGGGCTCCAGTTCTTCTATTAACATATCTATGGCATCGCTATAGGCATATTTTTGCAATATCATAGTCAGTTCTGCGGTACTGTAGAATATGCCGCCTAAGACTTTGGAGCACATATAAATGATGATGTTCATCAAGAAGATGGGCAGGAAATGTTTTTTGGTTTGAACCCAAGATTGCCCCCAGATGATATCAAGGTTCAGTTCGTTGGATTTTGTTTCCATGGTTGTGTTTGTTTAATAAATGTAGTATATATGAATACTCCTAGTTGCAAAGTTAAACAAAAATACTGGAATTACGATTAAATCCCATAAATGTTTCGGATGATGCACCATAAAAGCAATAAAATAAGATAGAAGAGTAGTGCACGGTCGGAATAGAATATACGCATACGGTGACGCATCCTTTTGTTTGCAAACCAAAGCGTGAGCGACACAATGATAATGGGGATTAAACAAAAGAATAGGGGATTATGATGGAAAGCTTCACAAAAATGACCTTGCAAAATAGCCCATACCATACGCTGCCCACCGCATAGCGGGCAATTGAGTTCAGTAAGTTGATGAAAAAGGCAGGGAATCATGCTTTGCTGGACTTACTTTCGTCCTTTGCAGACGAATTGTCCGTATGAGCACGAGGGCAGTCGCCGTTTTTCCCGTTGTAGTTGCACATGGCAAACTGAATACCGCTGAGTGCGTATGCCTTAATTGCTTCTATGGCGACGAGGACACGCTCGTTTACGGTCTTTTCATCCTCAGGGCTAAAAAGTCCCAATACGAAATCAATCTGTGCACCTCGTGGGAATTCGTTTCCGATACCGAATTTCAGACGGGCATAGTTCTGTGTCCCGAGCATCTGCGCGATATGCTTGAGCCCGTTGTGTCCTGCATCTGAACCGCCTTGTCTCAGTCGTATGGTTCCGACGGGAAGTGAAAGGTCATCCACAATAACCAACATGTTTTCCACAGGGATGTTTTCCTGTTGGAGCCAATAGCGGACAGCGTTGCCACTAAGATTCATATAGGTGGATGGCTTAAGCAGGACAAGTTCCTGATTCTTTACCCTCATGTGGGCTACGAATCCGTATCGTTTGTCCTGAAAAGAAATATTGGACGCCTTTGCAAGGGCGTCCAATATTCTGAATCCAATATTGTGGCGGGTACCATCGTACTCAGGTCCGATGTTGCCCAGCCCTACAATGAGGTGTTTCATTTACGATGTTTTACTGCTGCTGAGCCTTGGCTGCTGCACTCATGGCACTACGTGTCATCTTAACCTGACATACGACAACGCTGGCAGGAGTAATGAGTTCCAGACCCTCAAACTTGAGTTCGCCGGCCTTGATAGTCTTGCCAAGACCAAGTTCAGTAACATCAATCTCCAGACGCTCAGGTATCTGCGTGTAGGGCGCGCGTACTTTCAACTTGCGGACATTTGCTGCAAGCTTACCACCAGCACGAACACCTTCAGCCAGACCATTGAGCTTGATGGGAACTTCCATGATAATAGGCTTCTTGTCGTTGATTTCGTAGAAGTCGATATGCAAAAGCTGGTCGGTTACAGGGTGGAACTGCAATTCACGCATGACGGCTTTGTATTTCTTACCATCAATGTCGAGGTTTACACTATAAATATCGGGAGTGTAAACTAACTTACGCAGTTCGGCTGCTGTTGCCGAGAAACTCAGTGCTACAGGAAGACCGCTTTTGTCGCGAGCCTCACCATAAAGGTTACAAGGTACAGCGCCTTCATTACGAATAGCCTTTGTGGCTTTCTTTCCAGTCTCAGTGCGGGCTGTGCCCTTGATGTCAATACTTTTCATTTTGTTTGATTTTTTGTGTTACTCTAAATTAAGTTCTCATGCTTAATTCGCCATCACACAGCGATGTGCTCCAAAAGCGGGTGCAAAGATACGAAAATAAATCCATATCTCCATCCTTGTCGCCCAAATATTTTTAGAACTCTACATCAATCTTGATGTCCGAGTCTTCGGGTTCTGGGCGAGGGTCGGCTTTACCTTGTGCTCCCTCGATGTATGCAATGGCATCAGTGATGCCACTCTGGAACTTCTCAAAATCTTCCTTATAGAGGAATATCTTGTGTTTCTCGAATGTTGCAGTGGCTTCCTCCCCAAAACCATTCAGAATCTTCTTACTTTCTGTAATGGCCAAATACAATTCATCCTTGCGATTGCGCTTTACATCAATGTAGTAAATGCGCTTTCCAGCCTTGATGGTTTGCGAGAACACTATATCCCGCTCTTTGCTCTCCTCGTTTTTCATGAGTTCTTCCATGTCGAAATAAGTAATATAAATATAGAATACGAGTGTCAAAATTGCATCTATTTTTCTTAACTACCAAAAAAATCGGGCATAAATTGTCAGTCTTTGGCATAAAATGCCTACTTTTGCACTACATTTGATATACAACAAGCATTCTTTGATAATATGATAAACCGTGAACTGATTCGATTGAAGGTTGTGCAGATAGTTTATGCTTTCTATAAGAATGAGGGCAAGACTATAGAGGCTGCTGAGAAAGAGTTTCTGTTCAGCCTTTCGAAGGCTTACGAACTATATCATTCGCTTTTGCAATTGATGGTTAGCATCCATTATATTGGACAGCGAATGGTTGAAGTACAACAGAATCGGGCTAACCGTCTTCACATTCAGGCGGATGTGCCCACGAAGTTTATCAACAATCGTTTTATTGCACAATTGCAAAAGAACGAGCAATTGCAGGCATCTCAGCCAACGCAGATTGTTCCTTGGAGCGAAGAAGAACAAGAATTCTTGCGTAAGTTATATGTACAAATTACAGAGCAAGATTTTTATAAAGCATATCTTGTCAGTAGCGAGGATTCGTATGAAGAAGACCGTGAATTATGGCGCAAGATATATCGTCATTTACTCTGTAACAACGAAGAGTTAGACAATATACTGGAAGAACGATGCTTATATTGGAATGATGATAAGGTAATCGTGGATACCTTTGTATTGAAAACCATACGCCGATTTGATGAGGCTAAGGGCGAAAAGCAAGAACTATTACCACAGTTTAGGGACGACGATGACCGAGATTTTGCATTAAAGTTATTCCATGTCTCCATTGAGAATGAAACATTCTATCGCGAACTTATCAAGGAACAGACTTTACATTGGGATATTGAACGCATAGCATCTATGGACCTTGTTATCATGCAGGTGGCATTGGCAGAGATTACGTCGTTCCAAGAAATCCCCGTCAATGTCAGCATCAACGAATATGTGGAGATAGCCAAGCAGTATTCTACACCTCGTAGTGGCAGTTACATCAACGGTATGCTTGACACTATTGCCAAGCGTCTCCTTGCCGAAAATAAGATAGATAAGGCGTGAAAAGAAATGATTAATGTTAAATATAAATTAAAAGTAAGGTTATGAATACAATGTTTATTATGCTCCAAGCTACAGGACAGGGTGGTGGCATGTCTTTCTTAGTAATGATGGTCGTGATTTTTGCCATCATGTGGTTCTTTATGATACGCCCTCAGCAGAAGAAGCAAAAGGAGATCCAGAATTTTCGCAATTCTATTATTGTAGGAAGTTCTGTTGTAACTGCAGGTGGACTGTATGGAACGGTAAAAGCAATAGAGGATTCCGATAATACACTTATTGTGGAGATAGCCCACGATGTTCGCGTGAAAGTGGACCGTAACTCAGTATATGCTACGGCTCCGTTCAACGACAAAGTTTAATGTTGAATTGTAAGCGTGAAAGTTTTCAGGATACAGGCTGTAGGACAATATATACATGATTTCTTGCTTAGTAAACAGAGCAAGAAGTTTGGCGTATTTTTATTCTTTCTTGCGGTTTCGGCTGTATTTTGGCTGCTACAGACTCTTGATGAGACTTTTGATCGTGAGATAATTGTACCTGTAGAACTTACCAATGTTCCCGAAGATGTTGTGATTACGACTCCTTTGCCCGAGCAATTGGTCGTAACCATTAGGGACAAAGGTGCTACGCTCGTGCGATATTGGCGACACGATATCGCTCCCATTGAGGTGTCGTTCCCAGATTACGATGAAGGTACTGTTAATGGAAAAGTTCGCATCCTTCATTCTGAGATACTCAAACAAGTACAGGAACGGCTGTTGGGTAGTTCAAAAGTTCAAATAATTCGTCCAGATACAATAGAGTATTACTACAATCATGGACTGAACGCCATGGTGCCTGTTGTAATTCAAGGGGATGTTGAGGCCAATCCTCATTATTATTTGCTTGATGTTACGGCTTCGCCTTCCGAAGCCCGTGTTTATGCGGCAGCCTCAGTCTTGGATACCCTGAAGGCTATCTATACACACCCTGTCAGTATGAAGGATTTACAGGAAAATACCTCGATAGAGGTTCCTTTGCGCAATATTCGTGGAGCAAAGGTAGAGCCTCGGGCGGTGACGGTGTCTGCCTCGGTGGATGTTTATATGGAAAACACAGTAGAGGTTCCTGTCGTTTCACTTAATTTTCCTGGTGATAAGCAATTGCGCACCTTCCCTGCGTCTGTAATGGTTTCTTATACGGTGGGATATGCCCGTAATAAAGAAATCGGGAAGAAAAACTTTGTGTCTGTTATAACCTATGAAGAAATACTGGAACTTCAACGGCGAGGCGTATCAAAGATACCCATACATTTGAAAAGTATCCCTGAAGGTGTAAAAGACATACGGATCGAACCGAGCGAGGTGGATTACATCATAGAATCAGTTGCAGTTGAATGATGGTTCGTTTAGGTATCACAGGAGGAATTGGTAGCGGGAAGTCGTATGTGTGCCATTGTCTTAGCGAAGATTTTGGTATACCTGTATATAATTGCGATCTTCGTGCTCGAGAATTGATGATGACTGATGACAATATCCGTAAGGGTATTGTCGCCTTGTTGGGTAGTGACGCCTATGATGCAGAGAGTGGCATTCTTAATCGTAAGCGAGTGGCAGATTTCTTGTTTGCTTCGTCGGACAATGCAAAAAGCATAGAAAGTCTGGTTCATCCTGTCGTACGTAACGATTTGCAGTCTTGGTTTGCAGAACAGCATGTTGAGATTGCGGCAATGGAAAGTGCGATTCTATATGAAAGCGGGTTCGACACAGAGGTAAATTATGTGGTATTTGTGGATGCACCATTGGATGTTCGTATTGAAAGAATCATAACCCGCGATAAGACCACGGTTGAAGAGGCTACTCGTCGCATTGCCTCTCAGCATACAGATGCGGCTCGTTCTCGGGCTGATTATATTGTGTTGAACGACGGCCAAACTGAAATAGAAAATCAAATTAAGAAAATAATACAAAGTTTATGTTAAAGAAAATTCTTGCCATTTCTGGCAAACCAGGGCTCTACCAATTGGTATCCCGTGGAAACCGTAGCCTTATCGTTGAAACTCTTGACAAGGCTCGTAAGCGTATGCCCGTATTTGGTACGGACAAGGTGATTTCGTTAGCGGATATTGCTATGTACACCGATGATGAGGAAGTGCCTTTGTCTCGTGTGCTTACCAATATTCAGACAAAGGAGAAAGGGAAAAAGATTAGCCTTGACTTGAAGTCGGCTTCCCGTGATGAATTGTTTGACTATATGGGTGAAGTGTTACCAAATTTCGATCGTGATAGGGTTTATCCAGGAGATGTGAAGAAACTTATTTCATGGTATAACCTAATGTTGGAAAACGGTATAACCGATTTTAGTTTAGAAGAAAAGGCTGAGGAAGCATAATACAACGGGCAAACCTCGTAGTGAAATAAAACTCGCGAGTCTCATATCTGTGAGGCTCGCGAGTTTTATTTAGTATTTCTCTTGTTCTATCTGTATCTTATTCCTTTGGTAAGTTCAGTGAGAGATTCAGTTCGTCCAGTTGTGTCTGGTCAATGAAACTTGGGGCATCAAGCATAACATCGCGTCCGCTGTTGTTCTTGGGGAATGCAATGCAATCGCGAATGCTGTCAAGCCCGGCAAACAGACTCACCCAGCGGTCAAGACCGTAAGCCAGTCCACCATGAGGAGGTGCGCCATAACGGAACGCATTCATGAGGAATCCGAACTGTTCTTGTGCCTTCTCGGGCGTGAATCCCAGTATTTCAAACATCTTGGCTTGTAATTGCTGGTCGTGGATACGGATGCTTCCTCCACCGACTTCCACACCATTACAAACCATATCATAGGCATCGGCGCGAACGGCTGCAGGATTGGTGTCGAGTAGGGGAATATCCTCTTCCTTCGGATGGGTGAAGGGGTGGTGCATAGCCATTAGGCGACCTTCTTCCTCGCTCCATTCAAACATAGGGAAGTCTATCACCCATAACAAGGAGAACTTGTTCTTGTCGCGTAGTTCCATACGACTGCCCATCTCAAGGCGAAGTTCGCAAAGTTGTTTGCGAGTCTTCATGGCATCGTCGCCGGATAAAATCAATATCAGGTCACCGGGTTCAGCATTCATAGCCTGCTTAAGCTGTTCCAGTACTTCGGTTGTGTAGAACTTATCTACGCTCGATTTCACGCTGCCGTCATCACTGACTCGTGCATAAACCAAGCCTTTAGCACCTATCTGTGGGCGGCGGACAAAGTCTGTCAATTGGTCAATCTGCTTGCGGGTATATGTAGCTTGTCCCTTGGCGCAAATACCGCCGATGTATGCAGCATCGTTAAATACACCAAATTCACCTGTACCTTTCAGCACATCCATCAGTTCCACGAATTCCATGCCAAAGCGTGTGTCGGGTTTGTCGCTACCATACAGACGCATGGCATCGGCCCACTTCATTCGTGGAAAATCTTCTGTAAGTTCTACGCCACGGAGCTCACGGAACAAGTGCTTTGCCATACCCTCGAACAAGTTGATGATGTCGTCCTGTTCAACGAAACTCATTTCGCAGTCAATCTGTGTAAACTCAGGCTGACGGTCGGCACGCAAATCTTCGTCGCGGAAACATTTTACTATTTGGAAATAACGATCCATGCCTGCTACCATCAACAATTGCTACAAAGTCTGTGGACTTTGTGGTAGGGCATAGAACTGACCGGGATTCATGCGCGATGGCACCACGAAGTCGCGTGCGCCCTCAGGGGTCGAACCGATGAGCATGG
>JAGCYD010000031.1 GCA_017960985.1 Bacteroidaceae bacterium | reverse complement strand
TTTATGGAGAAGCGTAACGCCAGTTATAAGGAATCTCGCAAGTACTGGAAATATGGCGACTATGAGATTCTTGCCAACGGCCATAGATATTATCCCGAATGTTATGCCTGTAAAGGTTATTCTACTAAAGGCGTTTTGTTTACTAACTCCCTAAGTATCGTCAATACTAAGACGGGAAAGGAAATTGTTCCCAAACTTACGGAAATAATACACAAACAGGTTAAAAAGAGGAAGGTACCTCCAGGTCTCCGTTATTTGGAGGATTACACGGAAGGACGTGTGGGGAGCGATGGGCAAGTTCATGTCACAACTGGGCAAGCGCTCATATACTTCTTTGATTCGAAGCAGCAAGAATGCTCTCCCTTGCTCGACGGCATGCTCTTTATCGACCATATGTGGGATTCTTACAGAGCTTATTCTGGCCTCTGCAAGATTGTGGATGATTCGCTTCAATGGGTATTAAAGGTTCCTGCCCCAAACACAAGACATATCCTTACATGGTCGAATAATGCAGAATATGATTTTAACGGTGAAGACTTTGATTACATCCCCAACTCCACCTGCTTTGTAAAGAAGTGTGAGGACCGCAATATACTCTATGCTCCGCTGAAAGACATTACATTGGACAGCCTCCGCCAAATTAACTATGACAAGGAGTTTATCTATGTAAGGCAGCAGAAGGATACGCTCTCCTATATGGTATATGACTTGGAACTGAGCTCTGCCTTCCCAGATTATCCGCATATCGAGCCGAGGTATTTACAGGGTATGGGGGCTTATTTCCTCATTGGAAATAAACAAGGCTACGGCATCATGGATAAGAAGGGGAACATCGTGATTCCGCAGATATACAAGTCGAACAAAGAGGCTGACGAAGCATGGGGCATCTATAAATCCATCTCCTACACCCTATGGTACAAGCAGGAAGCAGCCAAGTACGTGGACAAGAAGGGCGAGTACGAAAAGACGGAGCACTTCGAGACACGCATGAAGGACGCTAAGATGCAAGAAGAATATCTGCGCGAGATTATGGTTGATGCACCTGAACGCTACTTGGAGGAGAAAGTATGGGAAAAGGGCGAACTGCAACTGACCATTGGCGAGTACAATGCCGACGAGGAGTGCTTCCCCATAGCGGTGGAGATAGCCCCATGGAACAGCATCATGCTACCCGTTCCTATGGCCGAGGCAAAGACATTCAAGAAGGAGTTCAACAGAACCAAGAGTGCTGCGGTGAAGGATGCCCAACTCGGCATTCGCAACGATGCACCCTCAATCGAGAGCATCACCTTCAAGACCAACGACGGGAAAACCTATCGCTACGGGGACTGAAATTATCTGGATTGTGCTCTACCTTAACTACTCCGTCGTACTCGACTCGGAAAGGTAGGCTTGTCGCTCACGCTCGATGGCTGTAATGCTGCCCCAATGGAACAGCAAAGTGTAGAAGACCAGCAGCAAGGCGAACTGTCCGACAAGCAGGGCTATGACTGAGCCCAGATAATTCAAGATGGAATAATAGGAAGGAAGCGAAACGGCATCTTCCATCGCACGGGCAAGAGCAACCTCGGAATTGATATGCGAGAAAACAATCTGAGGTACACATCCCGCCAAGGCAACCAGTACGGCAACCAATCCAACTATCAGCAAAACGATAAGCGTGCGACCCATGTAGCGCAGTTTGAAGGCTGACAATGCCCGATAAGGCACATGACGAAGGTCGCCCCACACACGCCAGGCTTTCACATTGGGGATATATCCCAAAGCCACCAATCGGCGTTGCTGGTAAAGAATGTGGGCAACAAGCAGTTTGAACAACGCCACAAGCACCAATCCGACCAGTAGAATAAGCGTCCACTGAAAGGCAGTCGGGGTGTCACAAAGCATGGTGCGCAATATCCTGCACAATACGGGCACGACAAGCGCCACAAGCAAGGAGACGGGCAGCAGGAAACGGGCTATCTCAGTAAAATGAAGCAAGGGAAAAGCCAATCCCTCGCGCAGGCTCGACACATAACTGCGGGGCTTTATAATCTCGGTGTGATGGGGTTCGTTCGTTGTCATAACGGTTTATTCTTTCATAATTGCGATGCGAAATAAGCAAAAACTTTGTATATTTGCAAGCGAGAAACGAGAAAAGAACTCTTCATTCTTAATTCTTAACTCTTAATACTTGGAGATATGAAGGAAATCAAATGGGGCTTTATCGGTTGTGGTGAGGTGACGGAGAAAAAGAGCGGACCAGCATTTGGTTTGGTGGAAGGCTCGAGCGTGGTGGCTGTCATGAGTCGCAACAAAGAGAAGGCAAGGTCGTACGCCCAACGCCACAACATTCCGCGATGGTACACCGATGCTCAGCAGTTAGTGGACGACCCCGATGTGAATGCCGTATATATCGCTACTCCCCCATCCTCGCATGCCACATACGCCATCATGGCGATGCATTCGGGCAAGCCCGTCTATGTAGAGAAACCTTTGGCAGCTAGTTATGCAGACTGCCAGCGCATCAATCATATTTCCGAGCAGACAGGTGTGCCTTGCTTCGTTGCCTACTACCGCAGATATCTGCCTTATTTTATCAAAGTTAAGGAACTGGTGATGAACGAGGCTATCGGCAAGGTTATCAATGTGCAGATTCGTTTTGCTGTGCCTCCGAGAGACCTTGATTACAACCGCGACAACCTGCCTTGGCGTGTGCAAAGGGATATTGCAGGAGGCGGTTATTTCTACGACCTTGCCCCACACCAGATAGACCTATTGCAAGAGATGTTCGGCCCTATACTCCGTGCACACGGATACCACACAAATCGCGGTGGCTTATACCAAACGGAGGATAGTGTGTCGGCATCGTTCCAGTTTGCCGACGGTTTGCCTGGCTCTGGGTCGTGGTGCTTCGTCGCACACGAATCGGCAAAGATCGACCGCATCGAGATTATCGGCACACGCGGACGACTCAGTTTTTCGGTATTTACCTACGAGCCTATAGTCTTGCAAAACGAAGAAGGAACACAGGAAATCATTATCGAGAATCCGCCTCATGTGCAGTTACCCTTGATACAGAATATCGTGGAGCATCTGCAGAAGCGCGCCATCTGCACCTGCGACAGCATATCAGCCACCACCGTGAACTGGGTGATGGACCGAGTGCTTAGGAAATAGCCTGAAGTGTAACTTTACTCCCAGTAAAGTATTTGCTTATTAATATCCCACTTATGGTCTTTCGGGAAGTCATCGCCTTCCCATGCTTTCTTCGAGGTCCACTTCTCGGGAGCATCTGTCCAGAACGCATCGTCGGCAGGCAATCCCAACGGCATAAAAGCAAGGGATGTCATGTAGAGCGAGCCGTTGTTGGTGTACCAGTCGGCCACATTGGGATGTGAACCCACAAAGCCAATCGTAAGATAACCATCGGCGGTGAAATTCGTCTGCCCCTTGCCGTCGAACATACGCTTCATCACAGCAGTAATGCCTGCGCGTACCTGACCGTTATGGAGTTCGTTGGGCAATTGCTTCATCCATGCGAGTTGTGCCAACGGCTGCAATACGGCCAAACGATAAGGTATGCTGCGCCCTACGACGGGGAAAGTACCCTCGGGAGAGATAAAGCGCTCCAGGATAACGCTATACTTCTGCATACGCTTCACCACTTCCTTCAAACGATTGGTAGCGCCATTGCGATTGTCACCCTTTGAACGCACAAGATAGGTATTGTTACCCTGACGGGCTGCAACCATCTGCAGACATTCCGTGTACATGGGCTGAATGACATAGGCATTGTAATAGTCGAAGGCAAACGAAGGGCCATCGGAGTACAAACCGTCGCCAACATACCATTCTTCGGCTTTCGACAGTGCCATCTTGATACGGAAAGCATCGTAGCCTCCGCCTGCATACATCAGAAAGGCCTCCTCCATACCTACAAACAACAACCAGTTGGTATAGGGCGGGTCATAACGGCGAAGTCCTTGTAATTCCTTAAAATAGCGCTGTTTAGTCAACGAATCGAGCGGAAGCCACAAGGCATCATAGCCACGGAACAAACTCTCTACGACATAGGCGGCATCCACCAGTGTCTGTCCTCCGCTACGCCATCCTAAATAGTCGGGACTTTCGGGGTCAACGGCATTCTTGTAGGCTTTCAGCGCCCATTCACGCAGTTGCTTACGCATCTGTCCTTCGGGGGTATCATCGTCGGGAAGAGCGAGCCAAGGAGCGATGCCAGCCATCAAGCGACCAAAACATTCCATATAGGCCACCTTGCGGTCGCGACCGTCCCATGTGGGCGACAGTTCCAACTTCATGTTTTGCTGAAGTGTGCCGTTGGCCATATTCTCCAGTACGGGAGCAGCCATCTTGTAGGCCAGTTGTGCCCAATAGGCACGGTCTCCCGCACCTGTTCCCAACGGATTTGTCTCTACTTTCTTTGCCTTTGCAAAGCCTTGTGCCACAAAGAGCACAAGGCATATCATCAAGAATGTCTTTTTCATGGTTTATGGTATAATTTAAGTATTATTTCGTCATTGTGCCCTCAATCGTCAGGCGCACAATTTCCGTCTTGGCATTGGTACGAACGGTGATGGTCTTAGAGAAGTGTCCTGCCACCTTACCCTTACCGTTATAGGTTACATCAATCTGGCCCTTTTCTCCAGGCTTAACGGGGTCTTTGGTATAGGTAGGTACGGTACAGCCGCAACTGGCAAAAGCCTGATTGACAATCAACGGAGCATCGCCTGTATTGGTGAATGTAAATACACACTTCTGTAAGCCATCCTTCTCAGCAAAGGTTCCCAGATTGATACGCAGCGTGTCGAATACAATCTCTGCCTGTCCTGCCTCGCCTGCCGCACGCATGTTCATCGTGGCCGCATTGGCGTTGAACATTCCTGCACTCCAACCAAAGGTCAGCAGACCCATCACTGCAACAATAACACTTCTCTTTTTCATAGTTTTCATTACTTAATTTCGCCCAAAGTTATGTAAAATATCTGACTTGACAAAAGGATGAGGGTTTAATTCTACGGCTTCTTTGCCTGAATCTCAATATTTTTTCGTATCTTCGCA
>JAGCYD010000030.1 GCA_017960985.1 Bacteroidaceae bacterium | reverse complement strand
GTACCGACTGCGAGGTGTCAATTTCGCCCAACTGTTGTGTCATCGACAACCGCAAACCTTGCTTCCTCACCGTCAGCGATGTGCTGAAGCGAAATACCGACTCCACCCTCGAACTGCTCCGTCAGGAACGACTCATCCGCAAGGGTGAATTGATGGAGGCACTGCACTTCGCCACATTGGAACAGATTTTCATCGAGGAGCGCATCTATAAGGACAAACAATTCGAGAACGCCAAGGACATGGATGCCGCCTGCATTTGGATTGACGAACGACTGACCCCGTGGTACCCCAAAATGGTACGCGAGGTGACCAAGGACGATATCCTGCGCCTGATGGACATAAAGATGGCCCGCATTCTAAAGTTCAACAAGGACAAGGCAGAGGAGAATATCGCCCGGATCAAGGATGAAATCAAGCAGATTAACAAGGAACTGGCGAACATGGTGGAGGTTACTGCCGACTGGTTCCGCTTTATCAAAGAGAAGTATGGTAAGGACCATCCGCGCCTGACCGAGATAAAGAGTTTCGACACCATCACGGCGGCGAAGGTGGTGGAAGCCAACCAAAAACTCTATATCAACCGCGAGGAAGGCTTCATCGGCACTTCGATGAAGAAAGACGAATATGTCTGCAACTGTTCGGATATCGACGATGTCATCTTGTTCTACCGTGACGGAACCTACAAGATTGTGCGCATCGCCGAGAAACTATTCGTCGGTGAGACGGAACGCTCTAAGGCTGAGAAGCGAAAGGCCGAAATCATCCATGTCGGCATCTTTAAGAAGAGCGACTCCCGTACCGTCTATAATGTTTGCTACCGCGACGGCAAGGACGGAATCTGCTATATCAAGCGTTTCAATGTTACGAGTGTCACCCGCGACCGCGAGTACGATGTGACTCAAGGCAAGCCCGGCAGCCGCGTGCTTTACTTCACGCCGAACCCCAACGGAGAGGCCGAGGTGATAAAGGTGACCTTCAAACCCAACCCGAAACTCAAGCGCCCGTCCTTCGACAAGGATTTCTCCGAGATTGCCATCAAGGGTCGCCAGAGTATGGGCAACATCCTGACGAAGTTGGATGTGGCGAACATCAAACTGAAGAGCCACGGTGCAAGTACATTGGGCGGACGCGAAGTTTGGTTCGACCCCGATGTGAAACGCCTCAACTACGACGGGCAGGGAACCTTCCTCGGAGAGTTCGGCAGCGACGACCTGATACTGGTCATCCGCAAGAACGGCGAGTTCTATGTCACGAACTTCGATACCAACAACCACTACGAGGACGATATTCTGCGCATCGAGAAATACGATGCCAACAAGATATGGACGGCCTGTCTATTCGATGCCGACCAAAATGGCTATCCCTACATGAAGCGCTTTGCACTGGAGGCAACGATACGCCACCAGAACTATCTTGGCGACAACCCCGAGAGCCAACTTATCCTGCTGACGGATACACCTTATCCGCATCTACTCGTGACGATGGGCGGCAATGATGACTTCCGCGAGCCGCTCGACATCGAAGCGGAGGACTTCATCGGCATAAAGAGCTTTAAGGCCAAGGGCAAGCGCATCACCACCTGTGCCGTGGCAAAGATTGAGGAACTGGAACCCACAAGACAACCAGAAGTCACTCTCCCAGAAGCCTCTGCCTCAGAGAACTCAGAGGAATCCGAGGACTCCGAGTATTCAGAATACTCCGAAGATGCCGAGAGTTCGGAGGATTCAGAACTCTCGGAGAAGAGCCCTCAGGAGATTGCCGACGAACAAAACGGACAATTGCATCTCTTCGAAGATTGAAAGTTCAACGCGTCATTCTCATATTCGCCATCTTGTTTGGCGCTGCTCCATTGTCAATTGCCTGCGGTCAATTGCCTGTTGAGCGTAACTCTACCCACGCCACCCTGTTTGGCATCGGCCGTGTGAACCACCTCGATACTTACCTGTCGCCTATGGAATACCGCGGACCTCAACTGTCCTACCTGCACGAGACGGCACGCAACCTGCAACGCAATCCACACATCCTGTTCCTTACTTTCACAGAGGGCGAACTTTCCTATACCCACAACCGTGCCGAAACGGCACACGAAATCGGCGGTTCCATCCGTTACGATGCTGGGTGGCATTATCAGTGGACCGACCTGCTGAAAGGACTCGACCTGGCCATAGGAGGACTGGTTGGGGGCGACATCGGTTTTCTTTACAACGACCGTAACGGCAACAACCCTGCACAGGCACGAGCCAACCTGCGCCTATCGGCTTCGCTGCGTGCCGACTACCATTTCCATATCAAGAAGCGAATGCTCGCCGTCCACTACCAGGCGCACCTTCCACTACTCGGCGGCAAGTTCTCGCCCCAGTATGGACAGAGTTATTATGACCTCTTCGACCGAGGAAACTACGACCACAATATCGTCTGCACTTACCCGGGCAATGCCCTTTCGCTCCGACAACTGCTGACCCTCGACATCCCCATCCGCCGTAACACCCTGCGCATCGGTTATCTCAGCGACTTGCGACAGGCCAAAGTCAATGGCATCAAACAGCACCAATATGGTCGTTCCTTCGTCATCGGCTATGTGCGACGGCTAAAGATAATGAAGAATGAGAAATTAAAAGTGAAGAATTAATTAACATGAAACGGTCACGACTACTCATTTTATACTTTTCATTTTTAATTTTTAATTTGAGTCTCCTTACGGGTTGTGTACGCGAGGACCAACCCGACAATACACCTATCAACAACTTCGAGGCGCTGTGGAAGATTATCGACGAGCACTATTGTTTCCTCGACTACAAGGCCGAGGCAATAGGGCTCGATTGGGACGAAGTGCACACAACATACCGGCAACGCATTAGCAACGACATGACGAATGCACAACTGCAGGAAGTGCTCACCGACATGCTCGCCGAACTGCGCGACGGTCATGTCAATCTCTATACCGCGGCAGATGTGTCCCGATACTGGAGTTGGTACGAGGACTATCCCAAGAATCTCGACATCGAACTGCGCGACCAATATCTCGGAACCGATTATAAGATAGCGGCAGGCATCAAGTACCGCATTTTCGACGACAACATCGGCTACTTACTCTACGAAGACTTCTCCGTAGGCGTAGGCGAAGGCAATCTCGACGATGTCATGTACTACCTCCGCACCTGCAATGGACTGATTATCGATGTTCGCGGCAATTCCGGCGGTATGCTCACATACGCCGAGCGGTTGTCACAACGACTGACAAACAAGCGCATTCTTGTGGGCTACAGTTCGTACAAAACTGGCAAAGGACACAGCGACTTCTCGCAGCCAAAAGCCGAGTACCTCAATCCCAGCACGGGTGTACGCTGGCAAAAGCCCGTAGTGATACTGACCAACCGCGAATGTTATAGCGCCACCAATATCTTTATAAGGAACGCGCACGCGTGTGAGGGCGTAACCTTGCTTGGCGACCAAAGTGGCGGCGGATCGGGCCTGCCATTCAGCAGTGAACTCCCCAATGGTTGGGCGGTACGATTCAGCGCCTCACCCAGTTACGACAAGGACATGAATCAAATCGAGTTCGGCATTGAGCCCGACATCTATTGCGCCCTCGATGCTACCGACGCACTCAATGGGTATGACACACTGATCGAAACCGCCCGTGCCCTATTACATTGATGCAATTTGTTTACTAATATAATCTCAAAACTATGATGAATTTCTTACTAACTGCCGCAACGGCAGAGAAAACCACTAATGCCGTAAAGTCTCTGGCCAGCGGCAACACCCAACGGGTAGAACAACTCATCCAACAGGGCATCGACTTCTGTGTGGATGCAGGCAAGACATTACTCTTAGCCATTGTCATTTATCTTGTAGGACGGTTCGCCATCAAGATACTGAACAACCTGTTGAGCAAAGCCCTCGAGCGTCGTGACCTCGACCCTTCCATCAAATCCTTCCTGAAGAGTTCCGTCAACATCCTGCTCACCGTACTGCTCGTCATCGCAGTCGTCAGTGCATTAGGCGTGAACACAACCTCATTTGCCGCCCTGCTGGCTTCCGTTGGTGTGGCTGCGGGCATGGCCTTGAGCGGTAATCTGTCGAACTTCGCTGGTGGATTGATTATCCTGCTACTCAAGCCTTTCAAGGTGGGTGACTATGTCGAGGCACAGGGGGTTGCCGGTACGGTCTGCGACATTCAGATCTTCCACACCCTGCTCACCACCGTCGATAACAAGACCATTTTCCTGCCCAATGGTGCATTGTCAAGTGGCAACATCATCAACTACAGCAGACAATCCCGGCGCCGTGTCGATATTGCCATCAATGTAGAATACGGACAAGACATTGAGAAGGCCAAGGCTTTGTTATTCGACCTTTTCAAAAAAGACCAGCGCATCTTACAGGAACCTGCCCCCTTTGTGGCTGTATCGGCATTGGCAGAAAGTAGCGTAGTTCTTACCGTCCGTCTGTGGACAGAAGCCGCCAACTATTGGGGTGTATTCTTCGATACACAGGAAGCCATCTATGCCGAGTTCAACAAACAAGGCATTTCCTTCCCCTTCCCACAACTTACGGTACATCAGGCCTAAAAGAAAAGGGAGCCATATGGCTCCCTTTTCTTTTTATCTTATCAGTTATTACTGAGCAAGGATGAGATTCACCAAAGCTGTAATATCCTCGATATTGATATGGGTATCCCCATTCACATCTGCAGCATCAAGGTCATATCCCGAAGTACTTCTGCCTAGGATTATGTTCGTCAGGGCTATCACATCCGTAATACCGACATTGCCATCTTGCGTGATATCACCTGGTGTCTTGCTACCAAGGTAGAACAGGCGGAAGTTATCAAAGGCTACCCAGTTGGCATTAGTATTGCTAACTTTGAGTCGTATGGTGGGGGTGTCTCCTTCACCAACGGTTAGTGTCGGTGTGGTGAAGCACTGTGGAACCCCATTAGCTGTTGAGCAAGACACAAACTCATCGTCGAGCATAAGGTTGATACCAGTAATGGTAAGCGAACCATCGTCCTGCTGGGTTGCAACAATATCAACAGATGCTTGATACTTACCAGCTGGCAAGCTCGGCAGCACCTGTGCAAGGGTGCGATCTTCTAGTGAAGTGCCACCAGGTACCCACGATTCCGTAAAGCGACCTTGCAATACAGCATCACCATTACGATAGTAAGAGGTATTGCTGGCCCAAGTGCTTGTCTGTATCCAACCTACGAAAGTATCACTACCACAACCAGCATGGTCAATGAGGTAGGAAATTTCTATGGGGGTAGAGTCTGAAGCATTTGCGGTGACATAGGCCGTAAAGGCTGTAAGCAATGCATTGTAAGCACTGTTTATCTGCGCTGCAGTTGAGGCTGGATTAGTATAAACGGTATATGCATCACTACAATCAAAGTTCACGGCAAGGGCGTTCTGCAACAATGGCCACATGTTCTGTCGGGCAGACAAGGCACTACTAATCGTAGAACTATAGTTGTTATATTCCGTAGCAGTCATCAGCCTCCAGTTGAGACCCGGCTTACTATGGTCTGTGGGCTTAAGCAGAGGCAACAGGAAGGTAACATCCTCGTCTCCGCTCCATCCTACATAGGTAGTTCCGAAGGCCGATGTGCCATAGGAACCATTGGGATTTGCGCTTATAGTTGTCAGGCCAGTCTCCATATCCTGCGTCATCGCAAAGTCATTGTTTGCAGAACCGTCAACATAGAGGTCTGCATTTCCTGCGATAAAGAGATAATTTGACTCACCCGAACGGTTGAGGCGATAGAGACCCGAGCGCGAACCGTTATTTAGATCCCAAAGCAGACCAGTATTGCTCAGTGAGGCTTGTGTACCCCAAGCATTGCCTTGGTTGAGGAACATACCCGACTCTATGTTGTAGAGATAGTAGGAATTGCCTGCTGTCCACTCTGTGATTCCTTCCTCAATTTGGGCACTACCAGCGATGGTTGCAATCTCGCTCGCTGACAATACATAGTTATAGATGCGTACATCGTCGAGATTACCATTGAATAGCGGGTCTGCCGCAAACTGACTACGACCGAGATAGTTACAAATAGTCTTCACATCACTGGGCTTCGCTGTGATGCTCGTGCTGTTTGCCACCTGTGAACCATCTACATAAACCTTCACGCTACCTGCAGCCATTGTCACAGCCACATGCTTCCATGTACCCGTACTCAGTTTCGTAGTGCTCAGCACTTGCTCACTTCCTCCATTCGTCTTGACAACCACCCTCATATTCGAGCCGTTTGATGGTGTCAGGAAGATGTATTCATCCTCGCCAGCGCCAAAGTCAAAGATACGCTGCCAACTATCTCCACCATTCCAATATACCCATGCACAGAAAGTCATGGCATCCATATTTGCTATTTGATAGGGCAATTGTGCATAATTCGAAGAACCATTGAGACTCAACGCCCGAGAACCTGACTTATTGCTGTCCGTATAATTGCCCGTACGCAAGGCCACATTCATGCAGTTGGCAGTCATGTCACGCGTTGTACCATCGAACTCCCAGCGAGCTACCAGACCTTGTGCTGCCGTAGATGTACCATCCACCGTGCTGGATGCTGTACTATAGTTACAGCTCAAGTCCATCGCCTTTATCTTATAGGTATATTGTGTGCCCTGTACAACCGTATTGTCAATATAGGTCGTACCTTCCACATTTCGGGCGATGGTATTCCAGTCGTTGGCGTTCTTCACAGTACGCAAGATGGTGTAACCCCAAAGGTCGGTTTCGGAATTGGCGTTCCATGTCAGTTTCACCGAAGCCTGCTGTGCCGTAGCGGACAGACCCGTAGGCGTGGCAGGTGCCACCAAGTCAGGCGAAGTACAATCTGCATTTACTAACTTCCATTTCTGGGTAGCACTGTTCGTACGGGTACGCTGTACCACGCAAGTATCGCCAAGGTCTAGGCAGAGGTTTGAGTAGCGGTTATGGATATAGAAACTACCATCTCCAGCATAAACAAAGTAGAACTGCTCGCAGCCACTACCACCACCAGGGTACTGAATCATAGGATTCGCTTCCTCGAAGCCCCAGTTGTTATCATCGAGATAATAGGTCCACCATTGTCCATTCGACGAAGCAATCGTATAGTAACTGAAGTCATATCCGATGGTATCAGATACGGCTTGGATGCTCCATATCTGTCCGTCGGCAGCCGAACCATCGGCCATCTTGGCTGCATTAGCGCTCCAGCCTGTCCATGCTGTATTACCCTGAATGACCTTACCCGTGCTGGCATTCATAATCTGGAAGGAGCCTTCCGTGGGGAAAGGCTGCACATCGGCACCACTCTGAATGTTGATGACACGCTCGGCATTCTTCTGCTTCGTACTCTGATAGGAGCCATTAGGGTCAGCAGGCAGATGCATATAGAAAGCACGGGTAGGTCCATAACCATCATAATACACATCGCGGTCGGTGCTGACATAACCATAACTGGTTTCCGTAGCCTGACGCTCACTACAACCCAGATATGCCTCTGTCACACCGTCCTGCGTGTTACGATATACACTGGAGGCCGTAAAAGTTCCTTCATCCCAAAGATAGGCCAAACGATAACCTGTACCATCGTTGGCGCGGCAGAACTGGGTACGGGCATGCTCCGAGGTTCCCCACCATACGGCATCGTCCATGCCGTATTCAGCACCCACCATAGCCTCCATCACATTGTGCATTTCGTCTTGGCACAACGGCTTACCATCTACATTACTAACTTGATTCAAGAAAGCAACAAAGTTCTGGGGGGTTCCTGCCAACTGATGGGTATTACCCTCATCAATGTTTGCCTTATAACTGGAATAATAATTCAGCGCATAGTCAGGATTCAGGGTATTTCCCGCCAATCTTTTTTTACTGCTACCCCACGAGTCGTTCTTCAAGGCTGCACAGATATCACTCTGCATCTTTGCACTATTGGTGCGATATGATGCATCGCTAATGGCTGTGCTCGTAGGAGGATATTTTGTCGAACGCAAATCAGGCTCGTTAAACGGAGATATACCCGTCACAGTATAACCTTGATTCTCGACGTATTGTCCCGTAGCCTTAATCAGGTTTACCCATTTTGTAACATAGGCACTGGTTGTACCCTGATAATACGAGTTCATATTATCCTTCGGGTCACAGTTCAAGAAAATCTCGGGCTTGTTGGCGGTTTTGCCATTCCATAGTAAGGACAGCACACGCAGGCGCTCGGTCAAGTCCGTCATGTGGTCATCGGTCAGGCCATTGCTGTTCGACAAGGCATAGCAAGGCTGGAACGAGAGACGCACAATGTCCACATTCTTGTTAAACAAATTCAGGTAGTTTCGGCCCTGCAACATATTGGCCTCACTACACCAAGCCTCATCAAGTCCCCATTTAATTTTGGGCATGAGGGTTCCTGTTCCTGCATACTCGTAGAACAGGGTGTGGGCAGGAATGTCCCGCGCCACCAGATAGTCGCTACCCGAAGGGGTTGTCTGTGCACGAAGCCCCGTGCATACCCAAACGGAAAGGACTAAGAAAGAGAATAACTTTCTCATGATATTAGGTATTAAGGTTTATAAATAATTCACATTATCGGCGTAAAGATACGGGAATTTATAATAATTACCAAAATTTCTGCCATTTTTATCATTGAGCATCGACTTAACTACGGACTTCTTAACTTCCCAACTTGCATAAGGAAGTATCCTTATCGTCGTAAGGAAGCTTCCTTATCGTCATAAGGCAGTTACCTTATGGGCATAAGGCAGTAACCTTATGAACACGCCATACCTTTCTTTGTTAGTTTCTCCTTTTTTTCGTACCTTTGCAGGCGTAATATTCAACAAACGCTCTATGGAAAAGAATTTCAAGCGAACGACCGTCACTTCGGCACTTCCCTACGCCAACGGTCCTGTCCATATCGGTCATTTGGCTGGTGTATATGTACCAGCCGACATTTATGTGCGCTATCTGCGACTGAAAGGCCGCCCTGTACTGTTCATCGGAGGAAGCGACGAACATGGTGTTCCCGTAACCATCCGTGCCCGCAAGGAGGGCATCACCGTACAACAGGTAGTTGACCGCTACCACAATCTTATCAAGGATTCGTTCGAGCGCTTCGGCATATCGTTCGATGTATATAGCCGCACCACTTCGCCGACACATCACAAACTGGCGAGCGACTTCTTCAAGAAGTTATACGACGAGGGCAAGTTCGTGGAGCAGGTCAGCGAACAGTTCTACGACGAGCAGACGGGACATTTCCTGACCGACCGCAATATCCGTGGCGAATGTCCGCGCTGTCATGCTCCCGAGGCCTATGGTGACCAATGCGAGCATTGCGGTGCCACACTGTCGCCCGAGGAACTCATCAACCCCTACAATGCCGAGACGGGCAATCCGTTGGTAAAGCGCGAGACGAAGCATTGGTATCTACCGCTCGACAAAGACCAGGCATGGCTCGAGAAGTGGATTCTGGAAGAGCACAAGGAATGGCGTCCGAATGTCTATGGACAGTGCAAGTCGTGGCTCGACGGTGGTCTGCATCCGCGTGCCGTAACCCGCGATCTCGACTGGGGCATACCCGTACCCATTAAGGGTGCCGAGGGCAAAGTGCTGTATGTTTGGTTCGATGCACCCATCGGCTACATATCGAACACCAAGGAGCTGTGTGATACCCATCCCGAACTGGGCAGTTGGGAAACTTGGTGGAAAGACCCCGAGACGCGCCTCGTCCACTTCATCGGCAAGGACAACATCGTATTCCATTGCATCGTGTTCCCCGCTATGCTCAAGGCACACGGCGAATATATCCTGCCCGACAATGTCCCCTCGAACGAGTTCCTGAATCTCGAGGGTAACAAGATTTCTACTTCGAAGAACTATGCCGTATGGCTGAATGAATACCTCGACGAACTACCCGACCGCCAGGACGAACTACGCTATGTACTGACGGCCAATGCCCCCGAAACAAAGGATAACGACTTCACTTGGGCAGACTTCCAGGCGCGTTGCAACAACGAACTCGTCGCTGTGTATGGCAACTTCGTGAACCGCGCCCTGCAACTGACGCAGAAATACTACGAAGGCCGCGTGCCCGAGTGCGGTGAACTTACCGACTACGACCGCGAAACACTGGCCGCTTTCGCAGATGTCAAGTGTCAGATGGAAAATCTGCTGGAGAACTTCCGTTTCCGCGATGCCCAGAAGGAGGCCATGAACCTTGCCCGCATCGGCAACAAGTACATTGCCGACAGCGAGCCGTGGAAGGTAATCAAGACTGACCCCGAGCGCGTGAAGACCATCATCTACATCAGCCTTCAGTTGACGGCAAACCTCGCCATCGCCTTCGAGCCGTTCCTGCCTTTCAGCAGTAAACGCTTGCGCGAGATGCTAAGCCTCACCCCCGACCCCTCTCCAAAAGGCGAGGGTAGTTTATGGGAGTTGCTGGGTCGAACCGATATTCTACCTGCAGGTCACCAACTCAACAAACCGTCGCTCTTGTTCTCAAAGATTGAGGACGAGGTGATTCAGGCCCAGCAGGAGAAACTGG
>JAGCYD010000029.1 GCA_017960985.1 Bacteroidaceae bacterium | reverse complement strand
TGTCAACCCTGTCCACGAGATGGCAAAATAAAAGCCCTCAAAATTCTCCGCGGTAGAAATGCGTTGCAAAGGTAAGCGGATTTTTGAGAACCACCAAAAAGCAAGTCAGAAGTGTTAAAATCTAAAAGTAGTTGATATACAGCTGTTTATCTCTATGTGTTTTTCATTGTTTATAGTTGTTTAGAGGTCTCTAAATACAATATGAAAATGCCCCGTAACCAATACTTGTCATATTTTCAGGGATGGTAACAGAAGTCAAGCCAGTGCAGCCAGAAAACGCACAACCAACAATGCTAGTTACATTTTCAGGGATAACAAGGTCACCAGTTACTTCTTTTCCGTCGATATACAGATGATGGGCATAAAATAACGGATTTGCTTCTATATCATTCCATTCCTGATCCTGACCGAATTTTATCTTGCACAAACTCTCTATACTGGCAAATTCGGCCTTAGTTAGACCGCTGCAGTTATAGAATGCATCACGGCCTATTGAGGTCACACTCTCGGGAATGACGACGGAGGTCAAGTTTCTGCATTCTTCGAACGCTTTGTTTCCTATTACTTTAGTATCTTCCTTCAACACAATCTCTGTATTTACTGGCATCGTGCCTTTATATTTATAGGCTACTTTTCCCGCATACACTAATCCATTTGGCTGATTTTCGTACCATGCTGTATCTTCGAACGCCCTCTCGCCAATCGAGGTCGCACTCTCGGAGATGGTGATGGAGGTTAGGCTCGTGCATTTTTCGAACGCCATACTGCCAATCGAGGTCACGCCCTCGGGAATGGTAACGGAAGTTAGGTTTCTGCAGGCAAAAAATGCATTCCAGCCAATCGAGGTCACGCTATTAGGGATGGTGACGGAGGTTAGTCCGCAGTACTCAAACGCCCTCTCGCCGATAGAGGTCACGCTGTAGGTCTTACTATTGTATGTAATAGACTCTGGGATGACGACATCTCCATAATATTCATCGTAATAGTAATATTCACTACCCTTATACGACACGGCGACAGTAAGGTCATCGCTGGAAGTAATGCGATAGTAAATGCCATCCACCTCAATATCGTGGGCCGAAGTCACACTTGCCACCATGCTCATGAGCACGGCAAGCAGGATTGAATTTGTATTGAGTTTTTTCATATCTTTCCTGCTATGATTTGGTGAATAATTTCAAGTATGAAATTTATGTTTGTCTCATGGCATTCATCATTGAGGATGTTTTCAGCTTCCTCACACATGTAGATTGGAGAAAAACGGATATAGTTACAATTTCTTTTTTGTGCCAAATCCTTAACCTCATCAACTGTGTCACCATAACTGCGAGAAGCTGATACTATAATGTCGCAGTCCTCATCATCTATCAGTTTCCTTATACTCTCCTCAGGTGAGGTGCCCGGGTCGCCATAACTAATACAACCTATTTTGTATTCTCCATACCCGATACATCCGACAAAATCGTGTTCGTCAGTATTAAACACGCCTCCAAGTTTTTCATACAACTTTCTGATGGATAATGTTTTTCCCTTGCTTGCTGGAGCAGACAAACAAATGATGGTTCTTCTGATTTCAGTTTTCTGTTTCATGGCTTTTAATTTTTAGTTAGTGAATAGAATAAAATTATTTCTTTATATACTTGCTTACCGTTCCGTCGGAATGGTGCGTGATGTTTATGCCTCGCCGAGGAGATGATAAGCGTTTGCCGTCAAGGGAGAAGTGCCCTGTAATTGCGGCAGGCATGTTGGCTACAGCCTTTACACTTGTTGCCTTGCGGTCAACCTTAAAACAAAAATAAATACAATCTCCATGAATATCTGCCTTACAATCAATCAAATAAGTATTATCACCATACTTGATTATGCATTCTGTGAATGTGTAGAAATCCCCCTTAAGAATGTTCTCATAATTATCATAATAAACACGAGTCAGTTCGGCTCCGTCTTCCGACATAATGCGGAAGCCAACTTCTCGTTCCTCAACATATAGAGGAAGGATGTACTCATATTTTTCATCATCATTAAATAGAGTCTGGGTAACATCAATGCAAATTCCTTCACTGCAGAGATTCTCATCTATATCTAGAAATAAATCGAAGCTACAAAAACGGTAAGTATCTTCTACACCTTCTATGACAATGTTTTTTTCCACCTCAAGCTCACTATTATAAACGTTCAACATGAGATTTCCGTCCGATTCGACAAGCCCTGTCAGTTTGGCCTTGTTATCGAACGAAAACTGTTTTGGCATCATTCCTGGCCAAGAGTCAGTGTACAAACTTTCCGCAATTTGCTGTGCAATAGCCATCATGGGCAATGCCATTAAGGTGGTAATAACAAGGATTACCTTAACATTCTGTTTCATTTTTTCTTGTTTTTGTGTTGTTAAAAATGTTCTCATACTAAATAATCGTTTTGCCCTCGGCCTCTCCCAAGCCGTGGTGGTTTTACATGGATTATGATATGGAACAAAGAAGCGTGGGAGAAACTTTCTCGCTTATCCAGTTGTCTAGGCCTTCGCATTGCCTCTCATTATGGATAAGCAACCAGTCTGCCCACGCTGCTGTGTATTATTCTAATGGATATAATACACCCAACATGGACGCTTCGTTGCGTATCTTCCTAATGAGTATCAAGTTGCGAAGTTGAGACAACAGAAGATATCGTTTTGAAAACGCCCTTTTGCCCCTGCCCTAAGGCAAAGGCTTGTCCATTAAGTTTGACCCCACGCCCCACTGGGCAGACTGGTGTCACGATGCAAATGTACAAATTTTAATTTAATATGTGCAAGAAAAACAAGGGAAACTTATACCCTGTCAAATCAACACTAATGATTTCAAGAATCAAAGGTGTTGATTTTTTGAAGCAATACTATTGCATAGTACGATACAATACTATTGCGAGGGATCCAAAATAAGGCTGGCGCCAGTTGGAGGTTGGCCTGGCGCCAGACGGAAGCCCGTCTCGCGCCAGGCGAGAATCAGTCTCGCGCGGGTCAGAAGTCCGTCCGGCACCAGTCGAGAGTCCGTCTCGCGCGGGTCGGGGTTCAGGCCTGCGCAGGTTGAGGGTCTAACCTCGGCAGGTTGGAGGGCAAAGCAGCGCAGGTTGCGAGGCCGACCTCGGCAGGTTGGATTGGACTAAGACTGAAGACCAAACGAGGAAGAGGTTACGCGCGCGCGTACCTTTATATATAATATATAGTAATAAGGGAAAGCAGAAGGGTGTCAGGAGATACGGGTTACATTCGTTATCTCCTCGATTTTTTTCAGGTCGCGACAGATGTTACGGACATCCTCGACATCGTGTACTTCGATATTGATTTCGGCTTGGAAGATGCCGTCCTTTGCCTCGATGGTGAGTTTGTAGATATTTACATTGAGTTGTTGGGAGAGGACACCGGCAATCTGGTAGAGTACGCCCACATGGTCGATGCCTTCGATGCGTACGGTGGTGGGGAAATAGAGGCGTTTGTGGGTGTCCCACTTGGCAGAGAGAATGCGGTTGCCGTTTGCCGCTTTCAGCCGGTCTGCCTCGGGACAACTGCGTTTGTGGATTGTGATGCGGTTGTTCTCGTCGATATAGCCAAGAACATCGTCGCCGGGAATGGGGTGACAACAAGAGCCGATAATATAGTGCCCGATGGTTTCCTCGTTGAGCAGGAGTGTTTTCTTGCGGTCAATCTGGGTTTCAGCGGCGGGATGGAGTACGAGGCTATCCCCTTGTGCATCGTTTCGTGTCCAAAACTTGAGATAGCGGCTCCACTTCTTGTTTCCTCTTTTCTTGTTGCGCAGCAGGTTGAGGTCGGCTTCCCCAGGAACGATGCGTCCTTGTCCGATGGCGCTGTAGAGTTGTTCGCGGTTGGACAGTTGGTGGAACAGGCTGAGTTTGTCGGCATTCATGCTGCTGGGTTCCATGTCGGCCTTGCTGAGGAACTCGTTGAGTATCTGCTCGCCCTTTTTCTGCATCTCGCGGTCTTCGCGGCGCAGGAGTGCCTGGATTTTCCCCTTGGCCTTGGCCGTCGTGGCGAAGTCGAGCCATTCGCGCTTTACCTGTGCCTCCTTGGAAGTAAGGATTTCTATCTGGTCGCCGCCTTTCAGGGTATAGTTGAGGGGTTCGAGGCTGTGATTGACCTTGGCTCCGATGCAATGGGTGCCGACGAAGGTGTGGATGGTAAAGGCAAAGTCGAGTACGGTACTGCCGACGGGCATCTTGCGGACATCGCCCTTGGGGGTGAGTACGAAGAGTTCGCTGGAATACAGGTTGAGTTTGATGGTATCGAGGAAATCCATACCGCTCGGCTGAGGGTCGTCGAGCAATTCCTTGATGGTCTGAATCCATTTGTCGAGTTCGCTTTCGCTCTCGTCTGTTCCTTCGTTGGTCTTATACTTCCAGTGGGCGGCGAAGCCATGTTCGGCAATCTCGTCCATGCGCTCGCTGCGAATCTGTACCTCTATCCATTTGCCGACCTTGCTCATGAGGGTTGTATGGACGGCTTGATAGCCGTTGCTCTTGGGATGGTAGAGCCAGTTGCGGAAGCGGTCGGGGTGGGAAGTGTAGGGCTTTGAGACATAGGCATAGACCTGCATGCACTCGGCCTCTTCGTTGCTGAGGTCCTTGGGCTTGAAGACGATGCGCACGGCAAGGATGTCGTAAACTTCGTCGATGGTGACATGCTTGGTCTGCATCTTCTTCCAGATGGAATAGGGCTGTTTGATGCGGGCACGGATGGTGTAATCCACACCGTGGCGGTCCAGTTCCTCGCGGATGGGAGCCGTGAAGTCGTCGAACACGGTCTTCAGGCTGGCCTCCATGGTGGCCAGTTTTGCCTTGATGGCTTTGTATTCCTCGGGGTGCTCATAACTGAAACCGAGGTCCTGCAGCTCTTCCTTGATTTTGTTGAGACCGAGTCGCTCGGCCAGTGGTGCGTAGATGGTGAGCGTCTCGCCGGCAATCTTGTACTGCTTGTTGGGCAACTGACTGCCAAGGGTACGCATGTTGTGCAGACGGTCGGATATTTTGATGAGGATGACACGGATGTCGTCGCTCATCGTGATGAGCAGTTTCTTAAAACTTTCGATTTGTGCCGAAGTGTTGTCACCGAAGATACCGCCCGAGATTTTGGTCAGGCCATCTACGATTTGCGCCACTTTCGGTCCGAAGATGTTTTCGATGTCTTCAATGGTGTAGTCTGTGTCCTCGACGACATCGTGGAGTAGTGCCGAGCAGATACTTGTGCTACCGAGTCCGATTTCGCCACTGACAATCTGTGCCACAGCGATGGGGTGCATGATATAGGGCTCTCCGGAAAGACGACGAACTCCGGCATGTGCCTTGCGGGCAAAGTTGAATGCCTTGGTGATGATGTCCACCTTCTTGCGGTGGCTACTCTTGAGATAGGTGTCCAGCAGTCGCTGGAACGCCTCGTTCACCAAGCGTTCTTCTTCCTGTTCCTGGATGTTCTGCTCGTCGTTCATCTCTGATAATAATCCCTTTTATCTAACTCTTAGCCGTTTCCCGGTGCGGATGGTGCTGCTACGAAGTCCGTTCAGCCGTTTTATATTGTTTACTGTGGTATGGTTTCGTCGGGCAATGGCTCCTAAGGTGTCGCCAGCCCGTACGGTAACATATCTGGCGCCATGATTGCGGCTTGCAGCAGCGGATTGTACGGCAACCTCGACTTCCTTCTTGCTGAACAACTCGTCGGCACGATGGTTATAGATGGAGTCGCCCGCTTCGATGAAGGCTGATATGGCCTCGGGAGACATGCGGATGGGCAGTGGACGCGCATCGCCTGGTATGAGGTTGGTGCGGTATTGTGGGTTGAGTGCCTTCAACTCTTCGATACTGACTCCGCAAATCTCGTTGATTTGCTCGAACCGTATATCGTGGGACACCATGATGGTGTCGGTGGCGGCAGGAAGTTTGGTATTGACGGGACAGATATTGTGCTCGCAATAGTAGTTCATGATGTAGTTGGCGGCGATGAAGGCCGGCACATATCCTCGTGTCTCTGACGGCAGGTAGGGATAGATGGTCCAGTAGTCCTTTGATCCGCCGGCACGCTTGATGGCCTTCGAAACATTCTGCGGTCCGCAGTTGTATGAGGCTATGACCAAGGTCCAGTCACCGAAGATGTCATAGAGGTCCTTGAGATAGCGTGCCGCAGCATAGGAGGACTTGATGGGGTCGCGACGCTCGTCGATGAGGCTCGTCACTTCCAGACCATACTGCTTTCCCGTGGCAAGCATAAACTGCCAAAGGCCAGCGGCTCCCACACGGCTTGTGGCACCAGGATTCAGTGCACTCTCGATGATGGGCAGGTATCTCAGTTCCAAGGGCATTTGGTAGGCCTCGAGGGCTTCTTCGAAAAGAGGGAAATAGAAGTTGCTGGCTCCCAGCATGAGGGATACGGAACGGCGCAAGCGACCGCTGTACTGGTCGATGAACTTGCGTACCACCTCGTTGTAGGGCATGTCGATGACATTGGGCAAATGACTGAGACGGGTGATGTATTCCTCCTTGGTATAGGTCGGGTTCTCACCTGTTGACTGACAATTCTCGTCGAAAGTCAGGTAGTTTTTGGCATTCCATTCGCGGAGCAGGCTGTCCAGTTCGTTGCTCATCATGCCTTCGGGTAGTCCGATGGCTTCGTCCTGTCCGATGTTGTCATCATAGACGGAAATCTCCGTCTGTGCCGTTGCGGTCAGCGATAGCATGAAGAGTAGTCCCGTAGTTAGAATGTTCTGTATGTTCATGTGTCTAAAGTTTTCCTAAAAGTTAAAGTTACAGGCCAGCCCGTAGGCGCTCTGGTGTTGGTGGCGCAGAGTGGGCACACCCATGTCGATGACGGCCGGTTCCAGGTGAAGGCTTAGGTTCCGACTGATGTCGAAAGTTGAGAGTTCGGCATCAATGAATGCATCGAGAACAGAGATGAGGTACACTCCTGCGAAGGCGAAGATACTCATGTCGCGGTATTTGCGATAATGGTCTTTCTTGTTCTTGAATATCGTCTGGAACTTCGACTCCTTGCCTTCGATATCGTATCCCATGGGGAGCATGGCCTCGTAACTCTTGGTGTTGGGATTGTCGTCCATGATGTCGAGGTATGCCTGGGAGTAGTCCTTGAGCATTTGGTTGTTCCATGTGAGTGCGTAGGCACATCCGAGGAATCCTCCATATACGATGGGCAGTTTCCAGAACTTCCGGTTGTATATCTGTCCACCGCCCGGGAATACCAGGGCAAGCCACATGGCTCGGATAGGGTCTGGTTTGAAATGGCTTTTGTCCATCCGCCGGGTATTGACAGACTTTACTCCGCTTGTGAGCAGGCTGTCGATTCTCGCGGTGTCAAGTGGGGCTTCCAACTCGGTTGCGGCCATTTCGTTGGCCAGTATGATGGTGTCGGGGATGATGATGTCTGCAGACAAGGAGTCCTGTACTTCTTGTGCAAACACCCCGTCGAGCCATAGAGCGGTGAGTAACAGGACGAGGAATCGGCTGTATGCCACGCTCCGTTGTCTCAATGCTTCAGTCTGTCAAAGAGGTCTATGATGCGCTCTAGTTCCTTTTCGTTTGCAAAGGGGATGGTTATTTTACCCTTTCCCTTTTCGCTGCATATCAGTTGTACCTTGGTCTTGAAAAGACTTGCCAGTGCTTTCTTCAATTCGTTGAACTCCGCTGCAATTCGGGTCTTCTTTTCTTTATCTTTTTTGGCGTTCGTCTTTGTAGTTCCGCCCAGTGCAAGTTCCTTTACCATCTCCTCGACCTTGCGGACACTCATGCCAGTGCGCTGAATTTCCTTGAAGGCCTTAATCTGCAGTGTCGGGTTGTCCAGTGAAAGCAAGGCTCTTGCGTGTCCCATGTCGATTTCCCGATTCTTCAATGCCATCTGGATGGTGGCGGGAAGTTTCAGTAGTCGAAGATAGTTGGTTACGGTGGTACGGTTTTTGCCCACGCGCTCACTTAATCGTTCCTGGGTCAGGTTGTATTGCTCAATGAGATGTTGGTAGGCCAATGCGATTTCCATTGAGTTGAGGTTCTCGCGCTGGATGTTCTCCACAAGGGCCATTTCCATCATATTCTCGTCATCGACGGTGCGGATATAAGCTGGTATGCTGGTTAGTCCAGCCATTTGACTGGCACGCCAGCGGCGCTCGCCTGCAATAATGGTGAACGATCCGTCGCCCATATCGCGGACGGTGATGGGCTGGATGATACCGATTTCACGGATACTGTCGGCCAGTTCCTTCAAAGCAGTCTCGTCGAACTCGCGGCGAGGCTGGTTCGGATTGGCGTGGATGGCAGATATGCGTACTTCGTTGATGGAGGATGAACCGCTGGTGTGCACCTCGTCGGTTCTCATCAGCACTTCCAGTCCTCGTCCTAATGCAGGATATTTCTTGTGTACAGCCATAATCAGTTGTTTTTCTTAATGAGTTCGTTGGCCAATGCCAGATAATTGCGCGCTCCGGTTGAGTCGGCATCATAAAGAATGGCCGGCATTCCATGTCCAGGGGCTTCGCTTAGCTTTACATTTCGCTGAATGACGGTTTTGAACACCAGCTCCTGGAAGTGGCGTTTCACTTCGTCATAGACCTGGTTGGCCAGTCGGAGACGACTATCGTACATCGTGAGCAGGAATCCTTCGATTTCCAGTTCGGGATTGAGTTTAACCTTAATGATACGGATGGTGTTCAGCAGTTTGCTCAGTCCTTCCAAGGCAAAATATTCACATTGCACGGGAATGATGACGCTGTTGGCAGCAGTCAGTGCATTTACGGTGATAAGCCCAAGTGAGGGCGAGCAGTCGATAAGGATGTAGTCGTACTCGTCGCGGATGGACTCTAGCATATTTGCCACTACTTTCTCCCGGTTCGGCATCTGCAGCATTTCTACCTCCGCCCCAACAAGGTCGATGTGGGAGGGGATAATGTCTAAACCATCGATATCGGTGGTGTAGATGGCTTCGCGCACATCAATGCCGTCGATAAGACAATTGTAGAACGAAGTGTCGATTTGTGAAAGGTCCACACCTACACCCGAAGAGGCATTTGCCTGCGGGTCGGCATCGATGAGAAGCACTTTCTTTTCCAGTGTCGCCAGCGAGGCGGCCAGGTTCATGGATGTTGTGGTTTTTCCCACGCCTCCCTTTTGATTGGCTAAAGCGATGATTTTGGCCATAGCAACTACTCGTTTGATTCAGTATAATATATCGCGCAAAGATAAGACATTGAACGGAAAAGTCCTCATTTTATGAGGAAAGATTCACAAAAGTGTTGATAACTTGCTGTTTTTGTTGATAACTTGTCCTTTTTTTGCTACTTTTGCACCAAATTTAAGCAAAACTCCTGATGGAACGCAAACTAATACTGATAAGCAATGATGATGGCTATAAGGCACAAGGCATAGGTGAACTGACGGAATGGATGTTGTCGTTGGGCGATGTGATTGTCGTGGCTCCCGATTCGGCTCGTTCGGGTGCTGCCTGCAGCATAACACATACGCTTCCAGTTTCCCTCAAATCTAGACGCAAAAAGATTCAACCTAATGGCCATGAACTACAAATCTGGAGTTGTTCGGGTAGTCCAGTGGATTGTGTCAAATTGGCTCTCGAACGGATTTGTCCCCGTAAGCCCGACCTTATGGTGAGTGGTATCAATCATGGCGACAATGCGAGTTGCAGCATTCATTATAGCGGAACAATGGGGGCGGTTGTCGAGAGTTGTCTTAAGGAGATTCCCTCTATCGGATATAGTTTGCGTACCTTGGCACAGCAGTGCGATTTTGCTCCTTATCGGGAAACGACTATTCGTATAGCTCAGTTTGTCCTGGAGCATGGTTTGCCTCTTGATGTTTGCCTTAATGTAAATTATCCCGAGGTTGACAACCTTCAAGGACTTCGTGTATGTCGCTTGGCTCGTGGTATTTGGAACCATGAGTGGATTCCAGCACAGAATCCCCGGGGTGTGGATGCTTATTGGCTGACGGGTGAGTTCTCAAATCTTGAACCGTCTTCCGAAGATACGGACTATTGGGCTTTGGATCATGGATTTGCGGCCGTAACGCCTATCACGATTGACATGACTGCCTATGCCGCTATGAAAGGATTGAAACCATTGGAGAAATGAAATATTACCTGATTGTCGGCGAAACCAGTGGCGAATTGCATGCATCTCATTTGATGCAGGCCTTGAAAGAGCGTGATGCCGAGGCGCAGTTCCGTTTTGTCGGCGGCGAGATGATGGTGGCTCAAGGGGGTGAACTCGTCCGACATTATCGTGAACTTGCCTATATGGGCTTCGTGCCTGTATTGACTCATCTGCGTACTATTTTTCGCGGTATGGCACAATGCAAGGCCGATATCTTGCAGTGGAATCCCGATGTGCTGATTCTGGTTGACTATCCCGGATTTAATCTCAGCGTGGCAAAATATGTCAAGACCCACGCCCCGCAAATAAAGACTTTTTATTACATCTCCCCCAAAATATGGGCATGGAAGGAATATCGGATGAAGCAGATTCGTCGCTATGTAGACCGTCTGTATTCTATCTTACCCTTTGAGGTCGATTACTTCCAGCAGCGGCATGGCTATGAGATAGATTATGTAGGCAATCCGACCTTGGACGAGGTGGTCGCCTTTCAGCAACAGAATAGTCCCGATTTCAACGATTTCATCGAGAAAAACAAATTATCGGGGCTTCCTATGATTGCATTGCTTGCTGGCAGTCGTAAACAAGAAATTGAAGACAATCTTCCTCAGATGCTGAAGGTCACCCAGACGCTAACCGACAAGTATCAACTTGTTATTGCCGGTGCTCCGGGTATTGATGCGTCTTATTATTCGCGATGGATGGACAAATCCCCAGCACGCTTGCTTTATGGACAGACATACCGTATTTTGCAACATAGTACGGCAGCTTTGGTTACCAGCGGTACGGCAACCTTGGAAACTGCACTCTTCCGCGTTCCGCAGGTGGTGTGCTACCACACAAAGGCGGGTTGGTTTTACAGTTTCCTCCGTCGTGTTCTAATAAAGGTGCCCTATGTTTCGCTAGTGAATCTCATTGCCAGTCGTGAGGTGGTTCCCGAGTTTGTGGCTGCTGACATGTCCGTCTCGCGGGTACACGATGCTTTGCTGCGCGTACTTCCCGATGGCGATGGACGGCAAACTATGCTTGACGGTTATCAAGAAGTGGCACAGAAACTTGGAAAGGCAGGTGCTCCTCAGCGTGCAGCCAAATTGATGGTTGCTGCCCTTCGTTAAGTTCAGCCATACATGGGTTAGTGTAGATAAATGCGAGATATCAGTCAAACTCGCATGGGAAGATTAAAAAAATAGCATAACCTTTTCCCGTTCGGTGATATTTTATTATCTTCGCCCTATAATTGTTGTTAAATTGAAATTGTAAATTATGGGTACTTTGGTTGTATTCAAACTTTTAGGTTCGTTGGCGCTGTTGATGTTCGGTATGAAATCAATGAGCGAAGCGCTGCAGAAGATGGCTGGTCCACAGTTGCGCCATGTGTTGGGCGCGATGACGACCAATCGCTTTACAGGAATGCTTACAGGTACCTTTGTGACAGCGGCTGTCCAGTCGAGTACGGCAACCACACTGATGACGGTTTCGTTTGTCAATGCGGGGTTGCTCACATTGGCTCAAGCCATTTCAGTCATTATGGGAGCCAATATAGGAACCACACTTACGGCTTGGATTATGTCTGTGGGAATGTCATTCGACATCAGCAATCTGGCTTTCCCAGCATTCTTTGTGGGTATTATATTGATATACCAGAAGCATTATCGCTATATAGGTGATTTCCTTTTCGGTTTAGCCTTTCTTATCTTTGCTTTAGCTACATTGAGAACTACGGGTCAAGATATGCACCTTGGCGAGAACCAAGCCGTACTTGACTTCTTTGCATCATTCGACCCCAATTCATTTACCACCACACTCATATTCCTATTGTTAGGAGGTGTACTCACTTTCTGTGCCCAGTCATCAGCCGCAGTCATGGCTATTACCATGATTCTTTGTTCTAGTGGTGCTCTGCCGATATATCAAGGTATAGCCTTGGTTATGGGAGAGAATATCGGTACGACAGTGACCTCTAATTTGGCTGCCATGTCGGCCAATACTCAAGCCCGTCGGGCTGCTCTTGCACACCTTCTGTTCAATGTTTTTGGTGTTATCTGGATTCTTTTTGTCTTTCGCCCGTTTGTAGATATGGTTTGTGGCTTGGTTGGCTACGATGTTGCCATGGACAAGATGGAGGTCGGAGCTGAGGCATTCCTTGCCAATACAGCCAAACTCAGTTTTGTACTGGCGGCATTCCATACTTGCTTTAATGTAGTGAATACGGCTATATTGATATGGTTCATTCCGCAAATTGAGCGTTTCGTATGTTGGTTTATTAATCCCAAGAAGGTGGATGACGAGGAAGATTTCCGTCTGCACTTTATTACTTCGGGTATCATGAAGACTCCAGAACTTTCTGTGCTTGAGGCTCAGAAGGAGATAACGAACTTCTGCATTCGTATTCAGAAGATGTTTGGCATGGTGCGCGAATTGCTTACAGAGAAGGACGAAAAGAAATTCAATAAGATGTATTCCCGTATTGAGAAGTATGAAGGTATTTCCGATAGTATGGAATTGGAGATTGCCAAATATCTGGATGAAGTATCAGATGCCCACCTCTCGGATGATACCAAGGCTAAAATCCGTGCCATGCTTCGTGAGATTTCGGAGATAGAGTCTATTGGCGATGCTTGCTATAATATGGCTCGCACGATATCCCGAAAGTATCAAGGAAAGCAAGACCATTTTACGGAAGAGCAATACGAGCACATCCACCAGATGATGGAACTGACAGACCAGGCCTTGACCCACATGAATCAATTCATGGGTGGTCGTAAAGAGGCATTTGATATCGACCGAACAAAGAATACAACCAAGAATATTGAGAACGAAATCAACAACTATCGTAATCAACTTAAGGCACAGAATATTGTTGATATCAACAACCACGAATACACCTATGCCGTAGGTACCATTTACATGGACCTCATCAACGAATGTGAGAAGTTAGGCGACTATGTAGTGAATGTGGTTGAGGCTCGTATGGGTACGCGCCAGCGTATTGCGTAGGATTATTTCTTGTCCAACACCTCATATTTTGAGTTGTTCGACTTGAACTCAGGTACAATCTCCTTCATCTTCTTAACTGTTGCCATGTCGTCATATTTCTGTGCGATGTCAATCAGTTCGTCGATGTTCTTGCTTACTTCGTTGAAGTCATACTCGCGGACATTGGCGATGAAGATTTTGCTATTAAAGGTAGGCTTTGTGTTTTCCTCCTCGTTCAATACTTCCTCGTATAGTTTCTCGCCTGCCCTCAAGCCCGTATATTCAATCTGAATATTCTGTGCTCCACTGAGGCGAATCATACGCTTGGCCAAGTCGGCAATCCTGACGGGTTTGCCCATGTCAAATACAAAGATTTCTCCGCCATTGCCTTTTGTTCCAGCCTCAAGTACCAGGTTGCAGGCTTCGGGGATAAGCATGAAGAAACGGATGATATTGGGGTCGGTAACCGTGACAGGTCCACCATTCTTGATTTGTTCGCGGAACAGAGGAATGACAGAGCCATTGGAGCCAAGCACATTGCCGAAGCGAGTGGTAATGAACTGGACGGGTTCTCCTGCCGACTTGGATTGCCATTTTTCCATTTTCAATTGGCGGTCAAGGCTTTGAACATAGATTTCACAAATGCGTTTTGAACATCCCATGACATTTGTCGGATTAACGGCCTTGTCCGTAGAAATCATGACAAACTTCTTGACCCCGTATTTTACACTTAGGTCGGCAACAACCTTTGTACCATAGACATTGTTGTGGATAGCCTCACAGGGATTATCTTCCATCATCGGCACATGCTTGTAAGCTGCTGCGTGGAAAACATAATCAGGGCGGAAATCATTGAAAATCCGTTCCATGCGGAGCTGGTTGCAGATAGAAGTGACAATAGTCTCAGCCTTGATGTCACCGAACTCCTTATGCATCATCAGACGGATGTCGTGTTCGGGGGTTTCAGCCTGGTCAATCAACATCAAGGCTTCGGGACGGCAGGCGGCTACCTGGCGCACGATTTCCGAACCGATACTTCCTGCGGAACCCGTAATCAGGACACGCTTTCCAGCCAATTCCTGGGCAATGAGTTTCATGTCCACACTGATTTCGTCGCGTGGCAACAAATCCTCGACATTAACCTCTTTCAGGGAGAAGCCGGCTTCGCGCTTGTTGGTTGTTTCTTCTGTTCCTTGTTCCCGCAATTGCTGTTCTACCATATAGATGGTGACATTATTGGAGATGAGCAGGTCTTGCAAGTCAGGGTCGTTGCGGAACTTCTCTTTCTGTATAGGTGATACAAGTAATGCCTTGACTCCAAACTTCTTTATAGCAGTCTGAATTTCATTCGATTCGCCATAAACTTTTTTACCCATGAGAATGTGTTGTGTATGCATTCTGGACGGGTTGATGAAACCTTGAAGCACAAAGCGGACAGGACGCTGGTCGCGTATGGCTTTAGCCAGACTTATGCCACCTTCGTTTATACCATAGATAAGCGTGGTTTTTGCTCTCTCCTTGTCACTAACCACATCATAGAGAATCTTCACCAGAACTCGCATCGTACCCATAAACATCGTGGTCAGGATGAAGGTGGTGGTGATATGTATGGTGGAGATGTGCTCGTTGTCATAGCCCCAAAGGTATTTTGCCCCATAGTGAAGGGCAATAAGCGTAACCATGGTCAGCAGGTTCGCCTCGGCTACACGCAATAAGTCGTTGAACGAGGAGTATCGTACAATGCCTGCGTATGTGCTGAAGAGCCGGAAGAAAGGCAGGGCAACGACGATATATGCCAAAGGAATATATACCAGTGTGTAGAAGTGGAGTTGGGTATAGGAGCCACGATAGATTACCCAGAAAATGAAAAATGCTGAAACAAAAATAGTCAGGCAATCCAAAAATAGGATAACCCAGTAGGGCAGAGCGTTACGCTTAAAATACCAACTGAATAGTTTGCCTAATGGTCTCATTCTCGTATTAAGTTTACGGGGCAAAGGTAGTGTAAATTGGTATAAATACCAAATGATTTATGCTTTTTGAGGCACAAACTCTTCTTTGATTGCTTGTAAAAAGGTTAAAACTTGAAACCGATAAAAGTACGCACACGCCACTTTGAATGCCTGATTTCCAGATGCTCGCTCTTTCCGAGATTGGTGAAGTTATATACCGCTGTGGCTCCAACGAAATAGCGTCCGAAAGTATGGGTGATGGCAGCACGGCCTGTCACAATAAATTCCGGGAAGTGGTACTTCATGATTCGTTCCTCTTCGTTGCTCCAACGGTGAGCATGACTATAGATGATGATGGCTGGAAGGCCCGATACATGTATCAGCCATTGCTTGGGCAGTACAAAATTATATCCATAACCAGCTCCTACGGCAACATTGGCAACTTTCAGTTTGGTGTCTTCTATGTCAAGATTGGAATCTTCCCAGATGTGTAGCCGTTGCCAGAGAAAGGAACCTCCGAGCATAAAACTACCTGCCGAGCGTTTTTGCGTATAGGCCACACAGAATGCTGCGGGATAAGAGAAACGACGATAGTTGAAGGCATAGTAGAAGTTCACATTCACGGTACGCATGCTGATGCGATGTTCGGAAAAATGTTTCTTTTCTTCATCGCCCTGCTGAGTCCATCCTTTGAAATCGTTGGCTTTTTGGTAGATAAAGTCCACCCCCATACGATTATAGTATTGATTGAGGTTAAATTCATAGTCTTTATACCATCCAATCAGTCCGCCAGGATTGAAAGTTATGGAAAGGTCGTTCCCCAGATAGGATGCTGTGAAACTAATTGTGCTTTTGTAAGCGGCTGAGGCGTGGATTCTACCCACTAAATCTTCTTTGTCTCCACGACTGTCGATGGTTGCTCCAGAAAGGTTATATCTTGCCAATACGGCCCATTTGGTAGGGGGGCGATAGATGTAGTTCGTATCGTAGGTAATCTTGAAGTATCGTTTGATTAAGAAGGTATCGGCTTTAAGACAAAATTCCTTGAACCGGTCCCGTCCCGACACTTCGGGCTGAAACAGGCTTGTAAGCAGTAGAAATATGAGGATTAATCGCTTCATCATCAATTCTGCCTGCAAAAGTACAAAAAGAAATTGACATAATCATTATTTCGGAAATAATCCTTATCTTTGTGCCATAATAAACCAACACGAAAACAACTATGGATTTAAGAGGACGCAGAGAAAGTTCGAATGTAGAAGATCGTCGTGGAATGAGCACATCTTCGAAGGCTGGTATTGGAGGTCTTGCTGGAATCCTGATTATCGCAGTGATGACTTTCCTCAATGGTGGCGGTCTCGGAGATGTAGTTACGAATGTCGTCCAACAGGGGGCACTTTCACAACTACAGGAACAAACTGTCGATGGGCAGCGGGAATTCACCGAGGAAGAGCAGGAGCTGGCAAAGTTCTCGCGTCAGGTATTGGCTTCCACAGAGGATGTCTGGACCAAGGTTTTCCAGAAGATGGGGAAAACTTACACTCCGCCGACGCTGGTGCTTTTCACCAACAGCGTAAGCAGTGCTTGTGGTGAAGCTTCTTCTTCGGTAGGTCCTTTTTATTGCTCTGGCGACCAGAAATTATATATCGACCTCTCCTTCTTTACGGAGATGAAGAGTCAGTTGGGTGCCGATGGCGATTTCTCGTATGCTTATGTTATCGCCCACGAAGTGGGGCATCATGTAGAGAATCTGCTCGGTACGCTGAATGCCGCCCATGTGCAGATGAACAAGGTTAGTCAGACCGAGGCGAACAAAATCAGCGTGCGGCTCGAACTGCTTGCCGACTACTACGCTGGTGTGTGGGGACATTATGAAAATGCCACATACAAGTCATTGGAGGCTGGCGATATCGAGGAGGCCATCGACTGTGCCGAAAAGATAGGTGATAACTATTTGCAGAAAAAGGCACGCGGCTATGTTCAGCCTGAGTCCTTCACCCATGGGACCAGTGCCCAACGCATGAAATGGCTGAAAAAAGGGCTCGATACGGGCGACATGAATACTACGACCTTTGGCATTCCTGAGAGTGCTTTGTAACAATTCTATCTAATTCTATGCCTCACGCTTCACAAGGACAACGCGCCGTTCAGGTGCAAACCCAGATGCAAACCTTATCGCCTCAACAGGTACTGTTGGTGCGATTGACGGAGTTGCCATTGAATGAACTGCGTGAACGCATCGATAAGGAACTGGAAAACAATCCTTGGTTGCAAGGCGAGCAGCAGGAGCGCGATGCCCGCGACTTTGCTGAGGAACATTCCGCAGAGGCAGAAAAAGGGACGGCTTCAATGGACTCTTCGGATTCTTATGACGACGAGGACGATGGTATTCCCCGTGAGCCTAAGGACTCCAATGTCGAAACCCACACCCGCGAACTGGGTGACAGCACGGAATCATTCTTCGACCATCTGGTGGCACAACTGGGTGAGTATAGTCTCTCCGACCATGAGAAGGAAGTGATGCAGTATCTTATCGGCTCATTGGCCGACGATGGTTTGTTGCGTGTCCCTTTGCAGCAGATCGTTGACGAACTGGACATCTACCAGAATATACAAACCGACATTCAGGAGTTGGAACATCTGCTCACCTCCGTTCTTCAGCAGATGGAGCCGGCAGGCGTAGGTGCCCGTGATTTGAGGGAATGTCTGACCCTACAGGCGCGGCGCAACTATCAAGGAGAAGTCCGCGACCAGTTGGTAGTGCTGTTCCAGCGCTATTGGGACGATTTCTCCCATCTGCGCTGGTCGCGTATCCAGCATGTACTGAAATTGGACGACACCCAACTGGGCCAACTCCGGCAGCGTATCCAGCGACTGAACCCGCGTCCGGGAGGTAGCTTGGGTGGCGATAGTAGCGACAATCATGCCATTACTCCCGATTTTATCGTTGAAATCGATGAGAATGGTTCCATACATCTAACCTTGAACGAGGGCGAACTGCCCCGTCTCACTATAAGTCCTGATGCTGAAGCAGAGATGCGTATGCCTGCCGTAACAAAGGTTGAGCGCGAAGCCATGCAATACCTCCGCAAGCAGGTGGGCGATGCACGAATGTTCATTGACGCCATTGCTCAGCGTCGGGATACGATGATTCGTACAATGAAAGCCATCATCCGATTGCAGCGCCCGTTCTTTATTGAGGGTGACGAAACACTGCTCCGTCCGATGAAACTCGAGGATGTGGCAAAACTCACAGGACAGGATATCAGCACCGTCAGCCGTGTGTCGAACAGCAAATATGTACAAACCCATCATGGTCTGTATCCGCTTCGCTGGTTCTTCACTTCAGGTACAATCCAGAATGGAGATGAGGTGACGGTGCGTAAAACCCTTGCTGCCCTTCGGGAAATCGTGGATGGCGAGGACAAGGCACATCCGTTGAGCGACGAAAAACTGGTAGCCTTGTTGCAGGAAAAAGGATATGTCGTAGCGCGTCGGACGATAGCCAAGTACAGGGCACAGTTGGGCATAGCTGAAAGCAGAATGAGGAAAGGATGAAGACCAGGGAAAGAGCGAATATCACCAAGATATCGAGGATGTTGTCTGACATCTTCCGCCCGACCTATTATCCTATGGTGGGCTTCGCCATTCTGTTGATGTTCACCTACCTTTCGTTGTTGTCGTGGCAGTGGAAGGTGTGCATGCTGTTGTTGGTCTATACGCTTACCATTGTTTTGCCGTCGGTCGGGGTCTATGTCTATCGCTCGGTGCATAAACTGACCCAACATGATTTACAATACCGCCACAATCGCATCGTGCCCTATTGCCTGCACCTAATATCCTATTGGGTACTGCTCAGTATATTAGATGTTCTTAGGGCGCCTTCTTTCGTAGGGGGCATTGTGGTCATCTCCCTGCTTGTGCAGTTGTCATGTACGATTATCACGCTATGGTGGAAAATCAGCATGCACTCGGCTGGCGTTGGTGCCATCATTGGTGCACTGATAGCATACTCGACCATATTCCAGTTCAATCCCGTTTGGTGGCTTTGTCTGGCCATTTTGGTCAGTGGATTGGTAAATAGTAGTCGTATGTACTTGCGCCAGCATACCCTTTGGCAGGTGCTGGGTGGGACATTGGTAGGATTTGTGTGTGGTTTAGTTGGATTATTCATATAAAATCAAGGAAGATATGCAACAGTTAGGAAACAAGGCTCGTGTCAGCATCATTATGGGTAGCACCAGCGACCTTCCCGTTATGGAAAAGGCTGCAAAGATACTCGAAGAGATGGAGATTCCCTTCGAGATGAATGCGTTGTCTGCCCATCGTACACCACAGGAAGTGGAGGCTTTTGCTTCGGGAGCAGAAGCGCGTGGGATTCAGGTTGTCATTGCCGGAGCAGGTATGGCAGCAGCATTACCAGGTGTAATAGCAGCCAGTACGACGCTACCCGTCATCGGGGTGCCCATCAAGGGAATGCTCGACGGACTCGATGCTTTGCTCTCAATCGTGCAGATGCCCCCAGGAATACCTGTGGCTACGGTTGGTGTAAATGGTGCTCAGAATGCTGCCCTGTTGGCAGTCGAGATGCTTGCGCTTTCCGACGAGGCTTTGGCAGCCAAACTAAAAACCTACAAGGAGGGTTTGAAGCAGAAGATTGTAAAGGCGAATGCCGAACTTTCAGAAGTTAAGTATAAATTCAAAGTAAACTAATGGAAAGGCGTAAGACCCACGAGGTTCGTATCGGCAATATCGGTATCGGAGGCCAGAACCCTGTCCGTGTGCAGTCTATGTGCACCACTTCCACGATGGACACCGAAGGCTGTGTCCGTCAGATTCTGGCGATTGCCAAGGCTGGTGGAGAACTGGTGCGACTGACAACTCAGGGAGTTCGCGAGGCGGAAAATCTGGGAGAGATTCGCCGTCTTGTCCGTGAGGCTGGATGCGATGTACCTTTGGTTGCCGATGTCCATTTCAATCCCGCTGTGGCCGAGGTGGCCGCGCGCAACTGCGAGAAGGTGCGTATCAATCCCGGTAATTATGTCGATGCGGCCCGTAAGTTCAAGCATCTGGAATATACCGACGAGGAGTATGCTGCCGAACTGAAGAAGATAGAGGAACGGTTAATACCCTTCCTGAACACCTGTCGTCAGTATCATACCGCCGTCCGTATCGGCGTGAATCACGGCAGTCTTTCCGACCGCATCATGAGCCGCTACGGCGATACCCCCGAGGGCATCGTGGAGTCGTGCATGGAGTTCCTCCGTGTATGTATGCGCGAGCAGTTTATGGATGTGGTGGTAAGCATCAAGGCTTCCAATACCGTCATCATGGTCGAGAGTGTTCGCCTGTTGGTCAAGGCTATGGAAGCCGAAGGAATGACCTTCCCCTTGCACCTTGGCGTAACGGAGGCAGGCGAGGGCGAGGATGGCCGTATCAAGAGCGCCGTAGGCATCGGAGCCTTACTCATTGACGGTATCGGCGACACCATCCGTGTATCGCTCAGTGAGGCACCCGAGAACGAAATACCCGTGGCCTACACCCTGTTACAGGCTGCCCGTCTGCGCTTCACCAAGACAGAGTACATCTCTTGTCCTGGTTGTGGCCGTACCTTGTTCGACCTTCAGGGAACCATAGCCCGTGTCAAGGCGGCCACCAGTCACCTGACGGGACTGAAGATAGCCGTCATGGGCTGTATTGTCAATGGCCCGGGCGAAATGGCTGACGCCGATTATGGCTATGTGGGTGCCGCCCGAGGAAAGGTTTCACTTTATCGTGGCAAAGAATGTATCGAGAAGAACATCCCCGAAGATGAAGCCGTTGAGCGATTGTTAGAAATCATAAACAAAGATAGAAATGAATAATCAACCCCTACTTATTTACAATACCCTTTCTCGCCAGAAAGAGTTATTCCGTCCCATCCACGAAGGGCGGGTGGGTATGTATGTTTGCGGTCCCACGGTTTATGGCGATGCTCATCTGGGTCATGCCCGTCCGGCAATTACTTTCGATTTGCTGTTCCGTTATCTCCAGCATATTGGCTATAAGGTACGCTATGTCCGCAATATTACCGATGTAGGCCATTTGGAACACGATGCCGACGAGGGTGAGGACAAGATTGCCAAGAAAGCCCGTCTGGAGCAGCTTGAGCCGATGGAGGTAGCACAATACTATACTAACCGTTTCCACGAGGCTATGGCAGCACTGAACTGTCTGCCGCCCAGTTTCGAACCTCATGCAACGGGTCATATCATCGAGCAGCAGCAGTTGGTACAGCAGATACTGGACAAAGGGTTTGCCTACGAGAGCAATGGCTCCATCTATTTCGATGTGGAGAAGTACGACAAGCAGTACCATTATGGCATTCTTTCCGGTCGCTCGTTAGAGAACATCAAGGATGCCAGCCGCGAGTTGGCAGGAGTAGGTGAGAAACGCAATCAGGCAGATTTTGCCCTCTGGAAGAAGGCACAGCCCGAACACATTATGCGTTGGCCGAGCCATTGGAGCGATGGTTTCCCCGGATGGCACTGCGAGTGTACCGCTATGGGGCGTAAGTATCTGGGCGACCACTTCGATATTCATGGCGGAGGCATGGACCTCATCTTCCCCCATCACGAGTGTGAGATAGCACAGGCAGTGGCCAGTCAGGGCGACCAGGCTGTACACTATTGGATGCACAACAATATGATTACCATTGGCGGTCAGAAGATGGGTAAGTCGTATAATAACTTTATCACACTGCCCGAGTTCTTTGCAGGTACTCACGAAAAATTGTCGCAGCCCTATTCGCCGATGACCATCCGCTTCTTCATTCTGCAGGCACACTATCGCTCGACTGTCGATTTCGGCAATGAGGCATTGCAGGCAGCCGAGAAGGGACTCGCCCGATTGATGGACGGATGGAAAACCCTGAAGCGAATGGCCGACGGTCAGAAGGTAAAGGGCATGCCACCTGTGGAAATGAGTTATGTCGATGAACTCCGCCAGAAGTGCTACGATGCGATGAACGACGACCTGAACTCGCCCATCGTCATCTCTACCCTGTTCGATGCCTGCCGTGTCATCAATACCCTGAACGACAAGAAGGCATCCATTGCCCCCGAGGTGGCACAGGCTATGGCAAAGGTGTTCCACACCTTCGCTTTTGACATCCTTGGTCTGAAAGAGGAGGTTGGCACCAGCAACAAAGCCCGCGAGGAGGCTTTCGGCAAGGTGGTCGATATGATGCTCGAACAGCGCAGTCAGGCAAAGGCCGACAAGAACTGGGCACTCTCCGATAAGATTCGCGACGACCTCACGGCTCTTGGTTTCGAAGTGAAGGACACCAAGGATGGCTTCTCTTGGACACTAAATAAATAAGAAAGCAATTTATATAGAAATCCCCCTCAAATAATTGAGAGGGATTTTTTATGTGCCGAAACCACCTTGCATGTGTACAAGTTTATTAGAAATTTTCTTCTATGTATGCCAATAAATCTTTCAAATCTTTTCTAGAGAGATTAAGCGCACCCATTGGAGCCGCCTTTAACCCTCTATCAATTAAGTTTGCAAGTGATAAACGGCGGCTTGTGGTTTCGCCAGTCAAGACAATGTGAGCATAAAGTTTTTCATTTGTATCACTATTAAATGTGGATTCATTCTTTACAAACTCTATATCTTGATCCATGATAGGGGAATAAGGTAAGTCTACCTCTTTTACCTTAAAACTAAAACGGATAGAACTCTCTGGGGAGGCGCCATAAATATATCCTGTATCACCTACTTGAAAACGGCAATGTTGTGTCCAATATACCTCCCCCAACTTCTCAAAACATCCTTTTAGATCGTAATATTTCTTGTTGTAGGGTATCAGCCACACTCTTTTCTCTGAATGTTGTAGGGTATCGCAAGGTTTCGAAGGAAAAGAACTTTGTTCATTTATATGTCCACCCTTAACTCCATTTACACAAAATTCTTCAATTTCTGCATCATCCAAAAGGGTTGCGACCTCGCGGAATATCTCCAAAGCCTCCTCTGGTTTTACATTGAAGAATTCACGATTGTTCCGAATACGAAGGTTTGTAAAACGCTCTATATAGCGGTGTACCAACTTTTCGGCCTCATTATACTTTGAAGTCCTCATTGTGGCAAAAATCTCAAAAGGAAGAGGTACTGCCGTATTATCCAATTCTTTACTCCTCACATCAACAGGACGAGAACTTTTGCCAATTTTTACCCAATCTTCCCTAAAACTGGGGTTGGTCAATATATAAACATATCCAGTCTCTTTCTTTACCATTGTTTTATACCCTTCACCGCCACAAATGTACAAATTATAATTTAATATGTGCAAGAAAAACAAGGGAAATCTATACCCTATCAAATCAACACTAATGATTTGCAAAATCAACGGTAATGATTTTGCAATTTAATACTAATGATTTTCGAAATCAACGGTGTTGATTTTTTGACGAGACAATATTGATTTTTGAGAGGGTATAGTTGAAGGGGTAAAGATTGTAGTGCGAGAGGCAACAGAATACTATTCTTCTGTGCCTCGAAATAGTATTGTAAAGATACGCGCGCGTACCTTTTATATTATATATTATAGTAATAAGGGAAAGCGGAAGGTCAGGCGATGGTTTCCAGTTCCTTCTTGATGGCAAGCAGTTCGGAACGAATCTCCTGCAACTTGTTCATCAGTTCGGTCGTGGTATTCTCCTTGCTGCGGTTTTTGGCAATGGCGGTACGGGCGGCGGCCAGTTTCATACCACGCACTTTGACCATATTGTGGATGACACGAATCTCGTCGATGTCTTCCTGTGTGTATTGCCGTACATTACGACCGCTCTTGCGGGGCTGTATCGTGGGGAACTCCTTTTCCCAGAAACGCAGCAGGGTTTCCGTCACACCGAACATCTCGGCTACTTCGCCGATAGAATAGAACTTCTTCAGGTTTTTGCTGGGATTCAGAGGCATAATCGTTCCGTACTTTGATGGCAAAGATACAAAACAATTAACAATTGACAATTGACAATTGACAATTATTTTGTAATTTTGTGCGCGAATTGGCACAAAGACAGCCAATCTAAATAAATCGTAAAGGCTAAATGATTAAATAGTAAATGATATGATGACTGCCAACGAAATCCGTAATTCGTTCAAGGAATTCTTCAAGTCCAAAGGCCACCAGATAGTGCCGTCGGCTCCTATGGTCGTCAAGGACGACCCCACACTGATGTTCACCAATGCTGGTATGAACCAGTTCAAGGATATCATCCTTGGTCAGCGCGACCCCGAACCTCGTCGCCGTGCCGACTCACAGAAGTGTCTGCGCGTAAGCGGTAAGCACAACGACTTGGAGGAAGTAGGACACGACACCTATCACCACACCATGTTCGAGATGCTCGGTAACTGGTCGTTTGGTGACTATTTCAAGGAAGGTGCCATCGACATGGCTTGGGAATACTTGGTGGATGTACTGAAACTCGACCCCAAAGACCTCTATGTGACGGTATTCGAAGGCTCGCCCGAGGAAGGCCTCGCTCGCGACGATGAGGCTGCTTCGTTCTGGCTCAAACATGTGACTGCTGACCATATCATCAACGGTAATAAGCACGACAACTTTTGGGAAATGGGCGACAC
>JAGCYD010000004.1 GCA_017960985.1 Bacteroidaceae bacterium | reverse complement strand
TTTTCACTTTTCACTTTTCACTTTATTTCGCTAACTTTGTCCCGGTGAAGCCATGAAAAACACAAGAATCATACTTTGGACGCTTGTGCTACTCGGTGCAATAAATCTCTGCCCCACCCTACAGGCAGAGCGTGGTGTGGCTTCCTACTACCATAACCGTTTTCACGGCAGACGAATGGCCAACGGAGACTACTACCATCGCGACAGTTTCACCTGTGCTCATCGCCGTTATCACTTTGGCACATGGCTTCGCGTAGAGAATCAGCGCAACGGCAAAGCCGTCGTTGTACAAGTAACCGATCGTGGCCCCTACTCCAACCGATATACCATTGACCTCAGCCGAGTTGCCGCCGAGCAAATAGGCATTATCCAGTCGGGATGGGCTCCAGTAGAAATCACCAAGCTTCCCTCGCGCGATAGTGGCGTCATTCCCTTCCGAATGGCACCCGAAGAGGAAGAAGAACTCATCACAATCGACCTCGATTTTGTTCCCGCCCCTCAGTACGAATTACCTGAGTGGGATACGGATAAAGAAGAATAACAATACTTTCGCAACTACACAACGATAGTATTGCATCGATACGCGCAATACTATTCTGCTAAACCTCGGAATAGCACAAGAAGAACTATAGCAGATATTGATAAAGTATGGCTGGGGTCTCGCCCTCGAGCCAGCGCTGAAGTTTACCGGATACGGTATAGCCTGCCGATAGGAAGAGGCCCTGTGCGGGTTGGTTATCCTCCGACACATAGGCATAGAGGCTGCGCAGGCGGAGTTTCCCTGCATAGGCGGCCAGTTGGCGAAGGGCAGACAAAGCAACACCACGACGACGATGGCCACGAAGTATAACAACACCCACTTCGGCACGCAAATGGCGCGGTTCGAAAGCACAAAGGTCGCAGATTCCCACGGCTTTGCCGTCGGCCTCGACAATCAGCCGCACCTGCCCGTCTTGATAGATGTCGTTCTTTTGCTCCACAAGGTACTGACGGATGGTATAGCGTGACAGGGGCACATTATTGACTCCCCACTCCATCTGCTGCTCGTCGTTTTCAATCTGACAGACGAGTTCCAAATCCTCAGGCTCTATTGCACGCAAGCGTATCATGACTTTTTCTTTATCTCAAATATATCGTTCAATAGAATCATCTGCCCCGTCTGGGGATTGAAAGTTCCGAGCGAAAGGCGTATCCCTTGCCCTGCCCCACGAACGAGCAGACGAAGAATGTCACCATAACTATAGGCGCAGACATCGTACACCACATAACTATTGTCCTTATAACCACTCATGGACAGATGTCCGTCAGGGCATGTTGTGGATGTACCGTCATAGAAAGTACCTATCAGGTTATTTTGCCTGCAAATCTCGCACATCTGTTCAAGGGACGATGCCGAGCCTATGCAAATACAATGTTCTGGTTGTGGTTCGGGCTTTGGTAGGCATGCAAGCATTCTCTGCCATAGGCGCAGGAGCACATCCAATGCTGCGCGGAGCAGAACAGCCAGGCGAATGAAGATTGAAAGCAGGTGGTAGCGTTTGCTGAAATGCTTATTGAAGAAGATGAGCATCGCATTGTAGAAGATGTGGACATAGCGATAACTGCTCTTCTGTGTGCTCTCGCCCTTGTAGTGCAATATTGGTGTGGGCACATAGGCATTCTTCCACCCAGCCTGAAGCAGGCGATAGGAGTAGTCGATGTCCTCGCCATACATGAAGAAGGACTCGTCCAACATGCCCACTTGCTGCAAGGCTTCACGCCGAATCATATAGAAGGCACCACTGATAACCTCGATATAATTGTCCTCAGTACGGTCGAGATAGCGCATATAATAGCGACCGAAGCGACGACTATGAGGGAAAAGCGCCGTCAGTCCTACCATTTTACAGAATGCCGTCCAAGGAGTAGGAAGTCCCCGTCTCGACTCCCAAGCAAAGACGCCATTGCTGTTGTACATCGAAACACCCGTTGCCCCCACTTCGGGATGACTATCGATATAAGCGATGCAATCCGTAAGTGTACTCTCCGCAATTAGCGTGTCGGGATTGAGCAACAGGACATAGCGACCCTGTGCCATACGGATGGCCTGATTGTTGGCACGGGAGAACCCGAGGTTCTCCGAGTTTGCAATAAAGTGTACATCGGGGAAAAGAGGTTGCAGGTGTTCCACCGTCCCATCGACAGAGTTATTGTCCACGACAAAGACTTCCAGTTGCAAGTCGCCACGGGAAGCAAAAACGGAACGGAGGCACTGCTCAAGGTAGAACCTGACATTGTAACTAACGATGACAACGGAAAGATCCATCATGACGGCTCTTCGGTTTTCTTGTTGGGATGGGCAGCGACAAAGAACAATGCCAACAGGCCTGTCAATGCCACATATATACCGTTAGTCTCACGGGTAAACAGGTAATACAGTACCCCAAAAACAATGGGTATGAGTGCCAGAATCATGCGTATCCAACGCTTCATATCCTTCTTGGTCAGTGCAAAAGGAATGGCGACCAATGTCAGCAGACAGCATATCTGGAATAAATAATGATAAGGTGTCATATCGAAACATTAAATAGCGTGCGGTTCACAATCGAACGGCCCAATGTTACTTCATCGGTATATTGCAATTCGTCGTTCTGCGCCACACCACGGGCTATTACACTAATCTTTACGCCAGTGTCGGCCAATTTGCGATAAAGATAGAAATTTGTGGTGTCACCCTCCATCGTAGGATTCAGGGCAAGAATGACTTCTTCCACCTCTCCACCCTGTACGCGCGTCACCAACGATGCTATCTGCAAATCACTCGGTCCGATACCATCCATCGGCGAGATGACACCGCCCAACACATGATAAACGCCCCTGTACTGTTGGGTATTCTCTATAGCCATCACATCTTGTATGTTCTCCACCACACACACCGTAGCATGGTCGCGACGAGGATTGGAGCATATCTCGCAGGTATCGTTGTCCGAGATGTTATGGCAAACTTTACAGAATTTCACCTCCTGCCGCAAACGGATAATGCTGTTACCAAAAGCCTCAACGGCCTTCGTGTCCTGACGCAACAAATGCAACACGAGGCGCATTGCCGTCTTGGCACCTATACCTGGCAATTTGGAGAACTCATCGACAGCCCGTTCTAGTAATGCAGAAGGAAAGCGGTTCATAGTACACCCTTGCTCGACGGCAATTCAAAATGCTCCACATCGCGTTTGACAGCCATTTTCAGAGAGCGCGCCAACGCCTTGAAAATGCCTTCTATTTTGTGGTGCTCGTTTTCTCCTTCGGCCTTGATGCTCAAGTTCATCTTGGCAGCATCGGAAAGACTCTTGAAGAAGTGGAAGAACATTTCAGTTGGCACATCACCCACCTTCTCGCGACGGAACTCTGCATCCCATACCAACCAGGGGCGACCTCCAAAGTCGAGAGCCACCTGACACAGACAATCGTCCATCGGCAGACAATAGCCATAGCGTTCAATGCCACGCTTATCGCCCAACGCCTGCAACAGGCATTCGCCTAAGGCCAGTCCCGTGTCCTCTATCGTATGGTGTTCGTCCACCTGTAAGTCTCCCTTGCAACGGACACAAAGGTCGATGCCACCATGCTTGGCTATCTGCTCCAGCATGTGGTCGAAGAATCCTAATCCTGTTTCAATGTCAGCCTTTCCAGCGCCGTCCAGATGCACACTGACGCAGATGTCCGTTTCCTTTGTCGTACGCTTCACTTCTGCTGTACGCTCGCCAGCAAACGCCATCTCCTTTACCTTTTCCCAATCCATGCCATCGCCGAGAATCAAGGCCTTGCAACCTAAATTCTGCGCCAACTGGGTGTCCGTAACACGGTCGCCAATGACATAACTATTGGCCAAATCGTATTCTCCGTTCATATAAGCCGTAAGCATTGCCGTACCAGGTTTCCGTGTCGGCAGATTATCTTCGGGGAAGGAACGGTCGATATGGATGGCGTCGAATTCCACGCCTTCGCCCTTGAGGATGTCAAGCATCAGGTTGTGAGTCGGCCAGAAGTCAGCCTCGGGGTACGAGGGCGTTCCCAAGCCATCCTGATTGCTAACCATCACAAAGAGATAGTCGGTATGCAACCGCAAGAACCGTAAGGCAGAAATCGCACCGGGTACAAACTGGAACTTCTCAAAACTATCCACCTGCTCGTCAGCAGGCTCCTTGAGGATAGTTCCATCACGGTCTATGAAGAGAATCCTTTTCATCTTTACTTATATTGTCTTAAGGCGGCCAATAATTCACAGTTTTCCTGAGGCGTACCGATAGTTACGCGCAAGCAGTTGCCACAAAGGACAACCCGATTACGATTGCGAACCACGACACCATGCTCCACAAGATAGTGGTAGATGCGGTCGGCATCGTCCACCTTTGCCAGGAAGAAATTAGCATCCGTCGGGTAAACCTTCTTGCAGAAGGGAAGTTCGGCAAATGCCGGTATTACAATCTCCCGTTCGGAACAGATGGTTGTCAACCATTTGTTCACCTTGGGAATGTCAGCCAACATTTCCATCGCCTGTCGCTGGGTGAGCATATTCACATTGTAGGGATACTTCACCTTATTGAAATAGGCAATAATCTCGGGAGAGGCAAATGCCATACCCAAGCGGATAGCCGCACAGCCCCACGCCTTGCTGAAGGTATTCAGCACAATCAAGTTGGAATAGGACGAGAGTTCGAGACGGAAAGCCTTCATTGCGTTAAAGTCGCTATAGGCTTCATCAACCACGACGATGCCCTTGAACTCCAACAAAACCTTTTGTATCTCCTGAGGATTCAGACAGTTTCCCGTCGGGTTATTGGGCGAACAAAGCCAAACGACCTTCGTATGCTTGTCCGTGGCTGCCAACAGTTTATCCGCATCCAACTGATAATGCTCATCGAGTAAGACTGGACGATATTCCACATCATTGATGTTGGCACACACCTCGTACATGCCATAGGTAGGAGCAATAGCCACCACATTGTCCTGCCTTGGTTCGCAGAACACACGATAAACAAGGTCTATAGCCTCGTCGCTACCGTTTCCGAGAAATATCTGTTCGGGGGAAACACTTTTAACCTTCGCCAGCCGTTGCTTCAACTCCTCCTGTAAGGGGTCGGGATAACGATTGTACGGAGTATTATATGCGTTTTCGTTGGCATCGAGGAATACTTTTGCATTCATGCCCTTGAATTCATCACGGGCACAACTATACGGTGTCAGTTTGCGGATATTCTCCCGAACCAGTTGTTCTAATGTATAGTCCATAAGTCAGTCCTTTATCGATTGGAGGCGCAAAGCCATTGCGTTTTTGTGTGCATCGAGTTGTTCGCCTGCCGCCATCAACACAACGGCCTCGCCTATAGAATTCAAACCTTCGGGCGTGAGTTCCTGGAAAGTCACCTTACGACAATAACTGTCAAGGTTCACACCGTTGTACGCAACAGCATAACCGTTGGTCGGCAGGGTATGATTCGTACCGCTCGCATAATCGCCAGCACTTTCTGGGGTAAGACTACCAAGAAATACGCTACCGGCATTCACAACCTGCTCCGACAGTTCCAGATAGTTCTTCGTCTCAATAATCAAATGTTCTGGAGCGTACAGATTAGTCAGTCGCATCATCTCGTCGTCATTGCGGAGCAGCACAATCTTACTATTCTCCAAGGCCAATGCGGCTATCTCCTTACGCGGCAATGCCGATAGTTGCAAGTCCACTTCGGCCTGCACCTTGGAAATAATATCTTCGCTCGTTGTCACCAGCAGAACCTGACTATCCACACCATGCTCTGCCTGTGAGAGCAGGTCGGAAGCCACAAAGGCGGGATTCGACGAATCATCGGCCAGCACCTCTACCTCACTTGGACCGGCAGGCATATCAATGGCCACATCATGCAGCGACACCTGTTGCTTGGCACACATCACATATTGGTTGCCTGGGCCGAATATCTTATAAACCTTGGGAACGCTTTCCGTTCCGTATGCCATAGCACCGATAGCCTGTACTCCACCAATCTTGAATATACGGCTAACACCGGCAATACGGGCTGCCACCAGTATGGCGGGATTCACCTTGCCCTCACGATTCGGAGGTGTACATAGTACGATTTCCTTACAACCGGCAATGCGGGCTGGTGTAGCAAGCATCAAAACGGTGCTGAACAAAGGTGCTGTTCCACCCGGGATATAAAGACCTACGCGCTCGATGGGTACGGACTTCTGCCAACAGTTCACCCCATCGGTCACTTGACACTTCTTTCCCTGAAACTTTTGTGAGGCGTGGAAAGTATGAATGTTGCGATGGGCCAGTTCCAACGCCTTCTTGAGTTCCGCTGAAACCAATGTCTCGGCCTCATTCATTTCTTCTTCAGTAACGGCCAAAGCCTGCAGACTGGCCTTGTCGAACTTTTCCTCATATTCCCGGACAGCAGAATCGCCTCGCTCGCGAACCTCACGCAAAACCTCTGCGACTGTAGCATTCAGCGCAGTAGCATCTTTTGTAGGCCGTTGCAACAATGTTGCCCACTCTTGTTCCGAAGGGTATCTATAAACTTTCAATGCTCAACTTTTTCACTTGGCAAGCCAAGAATTTACAATATCATCTTCTCCACGGGAATGACGAGGATTCCTTCTGCACCCAGTTCCTTCAACTGACTGATGATGCCCCAGAAACTCTTTTCGTCAATAACCGTATGTACACTATTCCATCCCGGAGTGGCCAAAGGCATCACCGTAGGGCTCTTCATACCAGGCAATACCTTGATAATTTTCTCAAGATTCTCGCTCGGCACATTCATCAACACATACTTCTTGTCTTCGGCATTCTTCACGGCTTCGATACGGAACAATAGTTCATCCAGTACGGCACGCTTCTCGTCCGAGAGATTCTTATTACCAATAAGCAAGGCTTCACTCTTCATAACGACTTCCACCTCGTTCAGGTTATTGCTAACCAAGGTGCTGCCACTGGAAACAATATCGAAGATGGCATCGGCCAAGCCTATGCCCGGACTAATTTCGACACTACCCGTGATGACATGAATCTCGGTATGAATACCTTTCTGCTGCATGAAACGGCGCAAAATGGCAGGATAACTGGTGGCAATCTTCTTGCCTTCGAACCACTGCAAGTCTGTATATTCGATGGCCTTGGGTATAGCCAATGACAAACGGCACTTACTGAAGCCCAACGGACGGATAACATCGGCGTCCTCGCCACGCTCTTCAAACTCATTCTGCCCAACAATGCCCAAATCAGCCACACCCGTAGCCACACTCTGGGGAATATCATCGTCGCGTAGATAAAGTACCTCAACAGGGAAATTAGGGCTTTGCACCAATAGGGTACGCTTGCTGCTGGGTATCTTGATACCTGCTTCGGCAAGCAGAGCCATAGTGTCTTCGTAGAGACGACCCTTTGCTTGAACGGCAATCCTTAACATATCTTTTTTATCTTCTATTCGTAACGCTGACAAAGTTACGATTTTATTATGAATTGTGTATTATGTATTGTAAACTAATCAACTACTGCCGTACTTTCAGTACGGGGATAAACTGACCTTCCTTTTGTTGGGGCAATGTTACAACCAACGCATCCTTGCCCTGCTTGTAAGCCACCTTGCCATAGCCCAACAATTCCACACCACGAACACGCTCGCCTTTCGCTAACGCCTTGACACTAACTTTACCATCCTCTGGCCAACCCAGCACAATGGCATACAGGGTATTCTTCTTTCGGGTGAAACGGATTTCACGAGAGCCAGCCTTGTCATAGGCACCTTCATTGAAACCTTGATTGTTTATCTTGATGTCGGATTCGGCAATCGGTCCTTCGCCGAACTGCTTCCAAGGACGGGTTCCGAAAATACACTCCTTATTGACATCCATCCAACTTCCAATGCCATCGAGAATACACTCTTCTTTCTCGTCGTAGGTTCCATCGGCACGCAAAGGGATGGAAAGCAACAGGTTTCCGTTCTTGCTGACTATATCCGACAACAACTTTATCACGGTTTGTGCCGACTTGTACCAGCCATTCTCATAGATGCCCGTATTATAGTGCCAACCGCCAATGCAAGTACAAGTTTGCCAAGGCTGGGACACAATCTGATTAGGAGCACCACGCTCGACATCCCAAACCAAAGCTTTCCGCTGTTCCTCATTGAGTATCTTACCAAACATCACAGCATCCAATCGGCCGTTATGCATAGCCATATTGCGGTTGTAGTAATGGGCGGCAATTTTTAAGCCTGCATCACTGAAAGGATAGAACGGCAGAACTGTCGTATCAAAATAGATAAGGTCGGGATTGTAACGGTTTATGGCATCGAGTGTACGGTTGTAGAAGTTTGTGACATACTCCTGCGAAGGCAGTGTGACACCATTTCCCCAATCCCACTGACCATGTATCATGCCGTTTGCCCAGCTACCCCGGCTCAAGGGATGGTTCTGTGCATACAGGCCCTGCGGGTCGAGGCCTTCCCACCATTTGCCTTCGCCATCGGCCTTTGTCAAAGTTCCGTCGTAAGGCACACCAGCCTTTCTTCCCTCACGGTCGTACCGCTGCGAGGGCTCATAGAACAGCCATGCGTGGTCGGCATGGAAAGAAATACCGAAAGGCAAACCCACCTTTCGTGCTGCCTTCTCCCAACGGGAAAGGATATCCTGCTTGGGACCGATATTCTGTGAGTTCCAAGGCTGATATTTTGAATCCCAAAGGTCAAAGTTATCGTGATGATTACCCAGTACAAAGAAATACTGTGCACCAATACACTTGTACTTTTCGACCAGTTGTTCTGGGTTCCATCGTTCGGCCTTAAACAAGGGAAGAATGTCCTTGAAGCCCACCTCCGAAGGATGTCCATAATGGTCGCGATGATATTTGTAGGCTCCATCGCCCTCAATATACATGGAACGAGCCATCCAGTCACCACTACCTTCGACACACTGCGGACCCCAATGTGCCCAGATGCCGAACTTGGCATCGCGGAACCATTCGGGCACCTCGTAACCCTTCAATGATTCCCATGTAGGTTGGAAGCGTCCAGTTTGCATCGGTTCCTGAGCCTCAGAAACTTTCACTTGATACTCCTGTGCCTGTACCAGTGTAGAAACTAAGCACAAAATGGCGACAACTATATTTTTCATGATTTTTAATCTTTATGTTCTAAACTGCGATACACACAACAGCCTATTGCCCTACTGCTATGCGCCATGACTGATGAGTTTCAGAAACTCATCGCGTGTCTTTGCCTGATTGAAGGCACCTGTGAAATCACTTGTCGTGGTGACACTACCCTGCTTCTCCACACCACGCATCTGCATACACATGTGCTGAGCCTCAACCACCACCATCACACCAAGTGGATGCAGGGCTTCCTGTATGGCCTCGCGTATTTGTAGCGTCATGCGCTCCTGTACTTGCAGACGATGAGAGAAACAATCCACCACCCGGGCTATCTTGCTAAGCCCTGTGATATATCCATTGGGAATGTAGGCCACATGCACCTTCCCATAAAACGGTAAAAGATGGTGTTCGCAAAGACTATAGAAATTGATATCCTTCACAATTACCATCTGGCTATAATCCTCCTTAAACTTCGCAGCATTGAGAATTTTTATTGGATCTTCCGAATAGCCTCGCGTAAGGGTGGTCATAGCCTTTGCCACACGGCGCGGAGTCTTTTGCAATCCTTCGCGAGTGGCATCCTCACCCATTAATTTGAGCAGTTCGAGTACATGTTCTTGTATCTCACTCTGAACTGAAGTCAGTGTATTGTCTTTACTCATACATCACTGCATTTATTTTACACTTCACCGTGATAGCCTCGGGGAAGCGACCTGTCTTCAACATTTCCTGAAGTAGTTCAATAGCCTCATCGCGCGTACGGAAGTCTCCTACATGGCATATCCATCGGGGACTGACAAAGCGCGTATAGACACGATGTTCGGGAAAGAAAGTCTTAACCAAAGATTCCATCTGATAGGCCCGGCGTTTCGCATCTCGGGAGTTACCGCCAGCATAAACCTGAACACGGTAGCCCGTCATACGAATCCGCTTTCCCGAATTCAACAAAGAATCCGAAGGCATAGACATAGAATCTACGCCCTCGGATATGGTTTGTGCTACCGATTTCGAGACGCTACCTGTCACTGGCTTCTTGCCATACAGCGAGGCTTCAATCTCGGCATCGTGGTGCAGGACTACGGTTCCCTGGCCTTCAACAGACTGCTGAATCCGTTCCGTAAAGGTTTCCTGCCCTATTGCACAATTGACAATTGACAATTGACAACTGACAATTACAAACAATATAAGAACTAATCGTTTCATCGTATCAATGGTCAACAATCAAGAATCAATAATCAAAGTTTTTTATTTCCAAGCATCAATGATACCCTTGAAGTCTTCACACTTCAAAGCAGCACCACCAATCAAGCCACCATCAACATCGGGCTTGGAGAAGATATCCTTTGCATTTGAGGGCTTGCAACTACCACCATAGAGGATGCTGACATTCTCTGCAGCATCACCAAAGCGACCAGCGATGCAACCACGGATGAAGGCATGCATATCCTGAGCCTGCTCAGCCGTTGCGGTCTTACCTGTACCAATAGCCCAAACGGGTTCGTAGGCCAGAATGATGTTGGCAAACTGCTCGTCAGTCAGGTCGAACAGACTATCTGCCAACTGAGCACCTACCACTTCGTTCTGCTTGCCAGCCTCGCGCTCCTCCAGCACCTCACCGATGCAGAAGATAACCTTCAAACCATTGGCAAGAGCAAGGTTAACCTTCTCCTTCAGGATTTCGGCCGTCTCACCATAATAGGCACGACGCTCGCTATGGCCGAGGATAACATACTGTGCACCCGTGCTCTTCACCTGAGCGGCACTAACCTCTCCGGTATAAGCACCCTTCTCCTTGTCAGCACAGTTCTCTGCGCCCAGACCGATAACGGTATTCTTCACTACATCGGCAACAGTAGCCAGATGAATGAACGGAGTACAGATAACCACATCGCAGTTGGGTTTGTCTGCTGCCAAGGCAGCCTTCAGTTCTGTAGCCAGAGCCACACCTTCTTGCAGGTTCAGGTTCATTTTCCAGTTACCTGCTACAATTTTTTTTCTCATGTTATTGCGTTTTATATTAGTAAATAACTTTATCTTTCTCGTTTATGTTGCTTATACAGTTTCCGTCCCACCCAGATTCTATCTATCAGCGTACAGCACAGTAGTGGCAGTATGAACCAAAGCAGAAGACGGACAGTATGTCGCATTTGATGTCCTTGTTGCAGTTGTCCTATCTGCAAATCTTCCAGAGGCTCCTTCAGTTGTTCCGCCTGAGGGAACTCGTTGCACGACCACTTCTGGTATATCACACCATCGTGCAACAACAGTATGCCTGGATTGGAACGGATGACAGTTTTCAGTGCAGTACCGTCTGCCTGAGCAAAATCGTATTCGGCTCCTGTGCGGTCTTTCCACCGCTCGATATCCTCTGGCAGACTCGAAGTCACACCAAGGAACAGATAACCATTTGCCTGTGCATAGTCGTAGATGGCATTGATTCTGTCCATCGAGCCGTCGTCGGCATACTCCAGATATGGAGCGACAAGCAGGAACTTGTACCCGGGATGCTCCAACCACCGCAGTGTAATGTCCTCACCATTGGCATTTTGAAGGACGAAATCGGCATATTGTATCTCTCCGTTTTCCCAGTCGGCTACAATAGCCTTCGGCAAATCCACCCCGATATGATACGGACGGAAGTCCATCACTGGTAGGTATCGCAAGTTGTACAAGGCGAAGAACAGAGCAAATACCAAGGCGTAGATTGACAGCATCCACTGATTCCCTTCGGATATCAGGCGTGTAAAACGCCTAAAATATCGCACAGCCACAATAGCCGTGGCCAGCAGAATCAGATTCTTTCCGAAGGTTTGCCAATTGGTCAACACCACAGCATCGCCGAAACATCCGCAATCCATGTGGAGGTTCATGACTGCCAGCATAAAGGTTATCGGCGTCATCACCAGCAACAAACCCAACGCCAAGCGCGTGGTGGTGCGACGGCGAATGCCGAAGAACAGGTTAAAGCCGATATAGAACTCCAGCAGGGCCAGTCCAACAGCAAGTACGAGCGATATGCCGTACTGCTGCAAGTCGGTTATCCCGACCAATGCCGCATAGTCCTCAATCTTGTATTGTGCCCCGCGAGGGTCTATCAACTTCACCGCTCCCGAGAACACGAAGGTCACGGCCAGCAGGAAGCGACACAGGTTAATTCCTGTCCACAACCACAGGTTCTTCTTCAACTTCATCTCCGAAAGTCAGCTTTATCAATCCGAAGACTGCATAGTTCATCATGTCCATATAGTTTGCATCGATGCCTTCCGACACCAATGTCTCTCCGCTGAGAGCTTCTATCTGTTTGGTCCTGAAAATCTTCATCAATATCAGGTCCGTATAGCTACTGATTCTCATACCGCGCCACGCCTCGTCGTAGTCATGGTTCTTGCGTAGCATCAGCGAGAGCGAGGTCTGCACCCAACGGTCGTAGGCAACCAGTGCCTCTTCAGGCGTCATATCGTCGGCACTCTCTGCAAATCCCAGTTCCAATTGTATCAACCCAATGATGGCATAGTTCACGATGCCGATAAACTCGGGGCGGATGCCCTCATCGACAAAAGCCACGCCCTTGGTCTCGATGCTACGGATGCGGTTTGCCTTGATATAGATTTGGTCGGTCACCGAGGAGGGACGCATGATGCGCCATGCTGCACCATAATCGTGCAACTTTTTTGCAAAGAGTGCACGGCACTCTCCCATCACCTGCCTAAACTGCGATTCGGTATTCATTATGCTTCTATAATATGTCCGCAAAGATACGAAAAAAGCCCGATACTTTAGCATATCGGGCTTTCTTTTTAGTCGGCAACAGTCGATTTTATGAACATTTAAGAATCTGACCTGGCCGCAATGTCTTGTTCCTGGAAATATTGTTCAGGCGACACAGGCGATCAACGGTCGTACCGTGCTTTTTAGCAATCTTGCTGAGGGTGTCGCCAGCACGCACTTTATACACCAGCGAGCGGTTAGATACGCGATTGGCCATCTTCTGCTGCTGGAAGGCGCGGGATTCCTCCGCCTTAGCGATGGCAGCCACGTCCTCGGGAGTGATGGTCACATCGTGTGCGGCCATGAGTTGCGAACGGCCGTTGCTGCGATACACAAAGTAATCGCCGCGAATATCGCCGAGTTCGAAACAGAAGAGCATCTCGGGGTCGATCTTCTCGCCCAACAATCGAGTCTCGAAGTGGAGGTGTGGACCTGTAGAGCGGCCTGTATTGCCGACAAGTCCGATAGGCTCACCCGCTTTCACTACCTGATTCTCGTCCACAAGTTGCTTCGACATGTGTCCATAGATGGTTTCCAGTCCGTTTTTGTGACGAATGACGACATACTTACCATAACCCTTGCGATAGCCTTGATCGGCTACGACACGCACCTTACCCGTGAAAGCAGCACGGATGGTATCGCCCATATAGCCCTTGATATCAGTACCATAATGATAGCGACGGAACTGACGACGATAGCCGTAGTGTGAGTTTACGACACGACTTTCGCAAGGCATCGAAAATTCGCGAAGGTCAATCTTGTATTCCTCTGGCATCCTCACGCCTTCATAGGTCAGGAACTCGTTTTCCCAAGAGGGGTATAATTCGGCAAACGACTCACTCCACTGTTCTTCCGTGCGCAGACGCCGTATGGCTACAGAGTCCACTGCGCGCAGACGGACATCAATGGGTGCCTGCATGGCCATCAAATCCTGCCCGTACATGGGCAGGGCGAAGACGGCCAGCGCCATTGCCAATCCATATTTCATTAGAGACATCTTCTTCATGGTCTTTCTATATTGGTTCAAGGTTTTATTTATGCACGGATTAGGCTTCCACCTCGTCCACTGCATAGAGAGCATTGAAGTTCAAGTCGCCGAACTCAAACACCTCTTCTGGCTTGAAGAATCGGGCTATCTCCTCTCCTGCCGCATACACACCATCGCTGGCATGTACAATGTTCTGCTGGTTACTCATACTATAGTCACCGCGAATGGTGCCGATAGCTGCGTTTCGTCCGTTAGTCACACCAGCCATAGCGCGTACTACGCGTACCACCTCAAGTCCTTCGATGCACATGGCAACTACGGGCGTGGCCTGCATTGAGGCCTTCAGATTGGGGAAGAACGGCTTGTCCTTCAAGTGAGAATAGTGTTCCTCGACGAGCTGGTCGTTCATCCACAGCATCTTCATAGCTATGATTCGCAATCCTTTCCGCTCGAAACGGGTGATTATCTCGCCTATCAGGCCGCGCTTTATCACTGAAGGTTTCAGCAGCACCAAGGTTCTTTCCATATCTTTCTTTTAGCGGTTTCTATACTTGATATATAACGCCAGTTGACCCAGATTTATTATGCTCGAAGCACGAATGCGCCGTACATAAAAGTCCAAAATCGCTGCAAAGATACAAATATTTGGTCAGATTACCAAAAAAAATCGAATAGAGAATGCAACGAAGCATTTGCGCGTTCCATCGTTGAGTCGCAAGAAAACAGAACCAACAGTTTTAAGAAAATGATAAAATATGTTATATAAGGAGGTAGTGACAGCGAATAAGGGTAAAAATGCTTGGTCGTTAAACTTTATCTCACTACTTTTGTCAAACAATTCAGACACGCACACAATAATCATAATAATATAGAATAACCATGAAGACAATGCGACTAATCCTCTGCTGCACGATGGCAGCAATGTTTCTATTCGGCAACTCCAGTAGCGCGCGGGCAGGTCAAAAGGCCGACATGAGAGTACCGTATGTACTGCAGAACCTCGGCGTCAAGCGCGATATTCAGGCCAAGCTGAAGCCTCTGCTCGTCAGCTATCTGGCCGACAAGAAAGCCGCCAGCAAGGAATACGATGATATGAAGTCGAGGCTGAAACCCAGCATCGAGGCTGGCACCATTACCGAGAAACAAGCCAACGCATTACTGAACGCCAAATGGCTGGCCGACGAGAAGGAACTGGCCGTCAAGCGTCTGTATGAAACGAAGTTCAAGACCGTACTCTCCGCCAAGAAGACTTACCTCTGTTTCGACCTGCTCAACGACAAGAAGAGCAAGATGATGGGCAAGGATAATGCGAAGGACGACCTCGACGACTAACCACACATCCAAAGTATGAATCCTAGTAGGGCTTGGCTGTTGGCCATTCGACCAAAAACATTAACGGGGGCATTGGCTCCCGTTTGTGTTGCTTTGTCTGCGGCATGGGCCGATGGCATCTTTGTGTGGCAGCCCGCCCTACTCTGCGCCCTGTTCGCCCTACTGATGCAAATAGATGCAAACCTCGCAAACGACTACATCGACTTCCGTAATGGCACGGACGGCGAAGAGCGCTTAGGCCCCGAAAGGGCTTGTGCCAGCGGATGGATAACGCCTCGCGCCATGCGACGGGGCATCGTTATCGTCACGCTACTCTCCTGTCTTGTCGGCTTACCGCTCATCTACTGGGGCGGATGGAGCATGGTGATAGTCGGGGCGGTCTGCGTGGCAGGTTGCTTTCTCTACACCACCACTTTCTCGCGTATAGCCCTCGGCGATGTGCTCGTCGTGCTCTTCTTTGGCATCGTGCCCATCTGCATCACCTATTATCTGCAAACCGCCACCATCACGACATCTGTACTCCTTGCCTCTATCGCCATGGGACTGGTGACGGACACCCTGCTCATCGTAAATAACTATCGCGACCGCGACACGGACTTGCGTGCAGGCAAACGCACCCTGCCCAACATCATCGGAGCGAAAGCAACGGAATGGTTCTACCTTATATGGGGAATTGTCGGCGTGGCACTTGTGGCCAGCCAAACCCTCGCACCCCTACTCTTCCTGCCCGTACATCTCATCAACTGGCGTCGTATGTATCGCATACACGAAGGGCGCGACCTCAACATCTCCCTTGCTAAAGCGGCACAGGGCATACTCCTCTTTGCCCTGCTATACGCCACGGGCATGATTTCCCACATATAAAGTATTTCCTTACATAATAAGGTATTTCTGATCTTGATCATTCATTTTATACATAACTATGAAACGCTTATCACTCTTCTTTTCTCATTTTTCATTTTTCATTTCTGCGCTTGCGCAGCAGTACCCTATCTCACCTGTTCCCTTTACGAGCGTAAGCATCGAGCAAGGCTCGTTCTGGGGACAACGCCTGCAGGCCAGTCGCGATGTGACTATCCCCCTAGCCTTCTCGAAGTGTGAGAGCGAAGGACGATACAGAAACTTCGAGATTGCTGCAAAGCAATTGAAGGGCGAGGACACGAGCGATGTCAAGGTCGGTGGTTACTCGTTCGACGACACGGATGTGTACAAGACCATCGAAGGCGCAAGTTATTTGCTGCAAACTTATCCCAACAAGAAGTTGAAGGCATACATCGACAGCGTACTTGCCATCGTGGCATCAGCACAAGAGGCTGACGGATACCTATACACCGCTCGTACGATGAACCCCAAGCATCCCCATGATTGGTCTGGTCCAAAACGCTGGGTAAGAGAAGAGAACGACAGCCACGAATTGTACAATCTAGGACACATGGTGGAAGCAGCCATCGCCCACTATCAAGCCACAGGTGAACGCACATTCCTTGACATCGCCATTCGTTATGCCGACTGCGTGTGTCGCGAGGTAGGCCCTAATGCAGGACAGGCCCGCGTGGTACCTGGCCACCAGATTCCCGAAATGGCATTGGCTAAACTCTATACCGTGACGGGCAACAAGAAGTATCTCGACGAGGCCAAGTTCCTGCTCGACTATCGTGGCAAGACAACTATCGTACACGACTACAGCCAGGCGCACAAACCCGTCATCGAACAAGACGAGGCCGTGGGGCACGCTGTCCGTGCGGCATATATGTATAGCGGAATGGCAGATGTGGCTGCCCTGACAGGCGACTCGGCATACATCCGCGCCATCGACCGCATCTGGGAGAATATCGTAGGCAAGAAGATGTATATCACGGGCGGCATCGGCAGTACAAGTGCTGGCGAGGCTTTCGGAGCCAACTACGAACTGCCCAACCTGACGGCATACTGCGAAACCTGTGCAGCCATCGGGAATGTGTATATGAATCACCGTCTGTTCCTTCTACACGGTGACTCGAAATACTACGATGTTGTAGAGCGCACCATGTTCAACGGTATCATATCGGGCATGTCACTAGACGGCGGAGGCTTCTTCTATCCGAATCCGTTAGAGTCGCGCGGAGATTACGAACGCAAGCCCTGGTTTGGCTGTGCTTGCTGTCCGTCGAACCTGTGCCGTTTCATCCCCTCTGTTCCCGGATATTTCTACCAGACAAAGGGGCGCGATGTGTATGTGAACCTGTATGGTAGTGGAACGGCCACACTGAAGGTAAACGGCAAGGATGTAGTGCTTCGTCAAGAAACGAACTATCCTTGGGAGGGCGACATCACGATGACCATCGACAAGAACAAGGCTGGCGATTTTGGCCTGCGCATCCGCATTCCGGGTTGGGTGCAGGGCAAGCCAGTTCCAAGCGACCTCTATTCCTATGCCGACGGCAAGAAGACAGGATTTACCATCAAGGTGAACGGAGGCAGCCTATACCCAGAACTCGACCATGGTTATTTCTACATCAAGCGCAAGTGGAAGAAGGGTGACCGCGTGGAGATTCACTTCGACATGGAACCGCGACTGGTGGTGGCCAACGAGAAAGTAGAGGCAGACCGAGGGCGCGTCGCCATCGAACGCGGCCCATTGGTTTATTGTGCAGAGTGGCCCGACAATCTGGATTTCGATTTGGGTAGCATACTGCTAAATCAAAAACCAACTTTTGAAATTAAGAATTCATTGTCCATTGTCCATTGCCCATTAATCACATTAGAGACCGATGCCCAGTTGTTGAGTTTCGACGACAATGGAAAACTGGCTACAAAGGATGTGCGCCTCACGCTCATTCCCTACTACGCATGGAACCACCGAGGTCCGGGTCGCATGATAGTATGGCTTCCCCAACAACTTCGCGCGGCATCTGTTGCCCTATAGTCACACTCCGAGCAAGGCAGACACACGCCAATGCTTCTTCTCGTCTTTGCCAAGTGTCACACGCCAGCGACTATCGCCCAGATGTCCTGGCTGCCCGATGCTGTCCAGAACAAAGACATCCGAAGCCACACAGGTCACCACGCACGAGTCGTCGGATAACATCTGTACATCCTCAATTCTAATCTCTGGCAGGCTCTCCACCATTGCCTCCGCCTCCTCACGGTTCAACTGCGATGCACGCCAACGCATCGTCTCCACGACTTCAGACGAACACATCTCCGCAGCATCCGCGAAATGGTACGACAGGAATGCCGACAAGAACTCCTCTGCCCTACGCTCGGGAGCATCGGAACCCTGACAGGACAACAACAGCAAGACCACAATGGGGAAAAGAAACAACTTTTTCATACTTTCCTTCATTTCACGCCGTCAAAGGTCCGCATTCTTCACAAAATATTCGTACATTTGTGCCCGAAAAAAACTAACCCATGACACAATTCCTAAGCCTGGGCAGTGGCAGCAGCGGAAACTGCTACTACCTCAAGAACGGACAGCACAGCATCCTTGTTGATGCTGGCATACCTATAAGGGAACTCAGGAAGATTCTTTCCAACTACGGGTTTCCCATAGAGCAGGTCGGCGCCGTATTCATCACACACGACCACGCCGACCACATCAAGGCCGTAGGTCACCTTGCCAACGAACTCGGCAAGCCCATATATGCCACCGAGAAAGTACATATTGGCATCAACAACAACTATTGCACCACGCTGAAGGTGACCGAGGCAAGCCGCCGCTACCTATACAAGGGCGAGGCTACTCAACTCGGTCCGTTTACCATCACACCCTTCGAAGTTTCCCACGATAGTTCCGACTGCGTTGGTTACAAAATAGAAATCGATGGGCTCACCTTCTGCCTCGCTACCGATGTGGGCGAAGTCACCCCTGCAGTAGCCGATGCCATTGGTCAGGCAAACTACCTCGTACTCGAGGCCAACCACGACACGGAGATGCTCGAGCAAGGCCCCTATCCGCCATACCTCAAGAACCGTATCCGCAGCACACGCGGACATCTTTCCAATCAACAGTGTGCCGAGGCACTTGCCACATACGCGTCCCCCAATCTGCGTCAGGTATTCCTTTGCCACCTCAGCGAGGAAAACAACCATCCCGAGCTGGCCCGTAAAACCGTAGAAGCCATACTGCGCAGTTACGGCATCATTACAGGTCTCGACTTCCAGATGGAAATCCTCAACCGTCAGACACCCACAGGCGTCTTCGAACTCAACTAAAATTAGAACGGAAGACCCACCGCGAAGTGAATCGCAAAGTCACGGTGGAACTTCGGATGTACAATCGGGTAATGCCGGCGTGCATCCGTATAGGCTGGGTTCACAGCCTTCATACCAGCATCCAGACGAAGGATGAAATAATTAAAGTTCAGACGAATGCCAAGACCATACGACACGGCTATCTGACGCCAGAAGGTATCGAAGCGGAACTGCCCGCCAGGCTGTTCGTCATACTCCCGAATCGTCCATATATTACCGGCATCGATAAAAGCGGCTCCATCTACTAACCAAAACAGATGAGCCCTGTACTCCAAGTTCATATCCAGTTTCACATCACCCGTCTGGTTGATAAAGTCAATACGCCCGTCTGCCCCACGGAACCGACCAGGGCCAAGTCCGCGTACCGACCAGCCACGCACACTATTCGCGCCACCACTGAAGTACCGCTTTTCATAAGGCAGAATGCGTCCGTTACCATACGGGTAAGCTACGCCGATACCCACATGTAGCGACAGCGAGTTCTCGGGAGAGAAACGGAAACTCTTCGAGAAGTCAAAGTCGCCCTTGGCATACTGGGCATAGGCAATATTGAACAGCGTATATTGTCCGTCCTTGTTCTTGTTGGTGGAGAATAGGTTGGTCAAACCATAAAGCAAGTTTCCCGCAGTCTCCACATTGATTTTGATGCTATAGGCATTCGTTCCATAACTACCCGTCGCGCCCGACAGCGGCTGAGAGGTATAACTGAAACTATACCCACACTTCATGATGAACAAATCCTCGTAGTTATATCGCAGGATGGCATTTCTCGAAGTGGCATTCTCCAGATAGTCGCGACGGAATGTGCTCGAAATCCAAGGCATGAACACATAGTTCAGGTCGATAAGGTCAATACGATGCAGCCATTGCCTATTGTTCTTGTTCCAGCGATACCTCCATGCTCCCGTAACCACACGACGATGGAACTCCGGGCGGTTCTGGCTATCGTACATAATCGACACCTCGCTCGTGGCATGACTGCTCCGACGAAAATCCCTATTCACCCCTGGGAACATGAAGTCAGGGAACGACAACGATGTCTCTATGCTATATTCAATATAATTTTGGTTCTCGTACCCCTCCAATCCTCGGATTGCCTCGTATGCTCCACGCAACCTCACCTTGAACTGCTCCGCGCCTCGGAAAATATTGCTGTTCTTATAGGCCACAGCCACAGCTGCTCCAAGGTCGCCTGCCGAGTTCGTACCCTCCAGTTCCACATTGAAAGAGTGCCGCTTGTTCGTGGCAATTGAGACTAAGGCATCCAGTCGGCTGTTGTCCGTAGTATCAGGAATCATGCGCACGCTCGAATTCATCACCGCGCCCAGGGCAGACAAGTTGCTGTAAGTCTCCCTCACATGGCTCTCGTTGTAAAGTTCACCAGGAACGATGGAGTTCTTCATATTCAGCACACTCGGACGGACATGGTTGTGGTTGGCATCATCCTGCACAAACTGCACATCCCCCACATTGAACTGCAGATGCGGACTATACTCAGCCTGTCCTACGGCATGATAGTCATCGACAATCATCGACAGGGCAACGCTGTTATTCCCCATCAGCGTGTCCGCCTCGAAACGCACGAATTCCTTGTTGAACAGATAATATCCATTGTTGCGCAACAACTTGTTTATCCTGCTACGCTCGGCATCCAGTTCGTTCAGGTCAAAGGGCATACCAACCTTCAGTTTTGATTCAGCAGCAGTGCTGTCAAGCAAGCTCTTAATCACCGAATCGCCCACCTCCGTATCCAATTCCGCCAAAGTATAACGGACACCGGGTTGGATATCGTAGACCGTGTTCATCTTGAACCCACTGCTATGCTCTTGTAAATCCACATTGGCCCGCAGATAGCCCATATTGCGCACCGCTGCCTCAATATCGTCGCGTGCCTTCAGGGCCTTGCTACGGTCGTAAATAACAGGAGCCTGACCTACACGCTGCAGGAAGCGGTTGATACGCCTGGTCGTATCGGTTCCGCTCATCAGATAAGGAGCCATCGGCACCTTCAGCACACTGAACCAACGCGAATTGGGACGCTGCTGAAGGTAAGCCTGCATCTGTGTCGTCGATATGCCTTTCTCCGAGGAATGTATCTTCACATTGTTCAGCAGGTGCTCGTTTTCTGGAATAAAACGAGATACGCTACAACTTGCCGTAAACAACGATACGACAACCGCAAAGGTACAAATTAAAGACTTGTGCCACTTCACAAGGGACAAAGATAGTAAATAAATGAGAATGGAGAATGGAGAATTGAGAATTATATCGTATTTTTGCACCAATATGATTAGTAAGGCACGCATCAAACAAATTCACGGATTGGAGAAAAAGAAAATCCGACAGGAGGAAGGGCTCTTCGTGGCAGAAGGTCCCAAACTGGTCGGCGAACTGCTTTCCACGATGAAACTCCACTATTTGGCAGCCACCGAGACCTGGGTACACGCCAATCCTGACTTCAGTTCCGCAGTCACGGACCTGATTTCCGAGGACGAACTCCGTCGCGCCAGCCTCCAGCAACATCCGCAGGATGTGATTGCCCTGTTCGAGATTCCCCACTACGAGCCTCAACTCGCGGAAGTTGCCCGACACGAACTCGCCCTTGCTCTCGACGGCGTACAAGACCCGGGGAACTTGGGCACTATCGTCCGACTGGCCGACTGGTTCGGCATAAACCATATCTTCTGTTCGCCCGATTGTGCCGACATCTTCAATCCCAAGACCGTACAGGCCACAATGGGTGCCATTGCCCGTGTGCAAGTCCACAACATCAACCTCGTTGCCGAACTAAAATCTCTCCCACCTGAAGGGACTCCTATCTACGGCACATTTCTCGACGGGCAAAGCATCTACACAAAAGAACTCTCCAACCACGGCATCATCATCATGGGGAACGAGGGACGAGGCATTTCACCCGAAGTCGAGTCGCTTGTCAGCCACAGGCTGTTCGTTCCGCCCTACAACACCGACAAGCCCACCGTGGAGAGTCTAAATGTAGCCATCGCTACCGCCATCGTCTGCGCCGAATTCCGTCGCAGGGCTTAGCCACACAATCTCTTGTTCATGCGACATTTAATTCATAATATTGTCGCATAAGGTGATGCAATCTCATTATTTTAATAACGAAAAACATTAGGTAAAACGGATGCTCCCCTGCCACTCTTACGAGTTTGCAGGGGAGCAATGTTAAGTAATATGTAAATCTGGGACTATCCTATTTCGTTTTGGTTAGCGTATTAGCACTTTACGCGTGCTACCGTCACTCATCTTCACTTCGGGTCGAGCGAATGAATAAGGATTAATAGGGGGAGTTAAATTAGCATTGCGGAGGGTGTCGAAAACGGCCGCCACACGCGGTATCTTAGCCAGCGGGCGTTGGAGACCTTCATCACCCAGCAACAGGAAGAGGAGACTCCCAGCATCTTGACCACTACGGAGATGGAGATTGTGAAGGCCATTGCTCAGGGTAAGACCACGAAGGAGATTGCCGCCGAGCGTTTCTCGAGCATCCACACCGTGACCACCCACCGCAAAAACATCTTCCGCAAACTGGGTATCCACACAGCACACGAAGCAGTGAAATACGCGCTCCGGGCGGGGTTGATTGATTCATCAGAGTTCTATATCTAACAAAAAAGTGAAGAGTCGACTCTTCACTTTTTCATTTCACCGCCTCCTTAATATATTCTAACAGATCTTCTCTTGCTTCAAGACCAACAGCAGGCGGCGACTCGCGTTGGACGCTTTCTCCTGAAACTTTTCGTCCGGTTGCCACGCACTTGTCACCTCCGTTCCGGTCCTTTTGTGTGGGCTTTACCTTCCTTTCAAAGTTGCTTAGTCCTTTTTTGTTACGAGTAGAATATATCACAAATGCGCATTATTATTCTATTTAATATGACTTAGAACTTAATTATTTTCGTTTGATG
>JAGCYD010000028.1 GCA_017960985.1 Bacteroidaceae bacterium | reverse complement strand
TCTGGAAAATGATGACCTGTTCGCGATGCTCCAAAGCCTCGCGCATAGCATCTACAAGGTCGGTGGAGAACGGACCGCGCATCTCCTTGCGATGGCGTTTCTCCTTGATATTGACCACCTGTATCTGGGGGAGTTGCACCTGATTGTGACGCTCGGTAAGTGTTACCAGCCCATACTTGCCCGTCTGGGTATTGTAATAGCTCTCGAGCGAGGGTGTGGCCGTGCCCAACAGGGTCTTTGCCCCACTCCGCTGTGCAAGCACAAGTGCCACATTGCGGGCATGATAGCGAGGAGCAGGGTCTTGTTGCTTGAAACTGGCCTCGTGCTCCTCGTCAATGATAATAAGTCCCAAACGCTGAAAAGGCAGGAATATGGACGAACGCACGCCCACAATAATATCGTAGGGTGAGGAAGAAAGTTGTTTCTGCCACACCTCCACACGCTCTGCATCGGGGTACTTGGAATGGTACACGCCAAGGCGGTCGCCGAACACCCGACGAAGCCGTTCCACCAGTTGCGCCGTCAGCACAATCTCTGGCAGCAGATACAGAACCTGATGCCCTTGTTCCAACTGTTCCTGAATCAGTCGGATGTAGATTTCGGTCTTACCACTCGAGGTGACACCATGCAACAGACAGGTGCTGTGGTTCTGCAGTTGCTCACGGATGGCATCGAAGGCCTTCTGCTGAACAGGAGACAGGCTGAACGATGCAGGGCGAACGCCAGCGGCCGACACCAGACGGGTAACTTCCTTTTCATACACCTCAAGCACGCCACGGTCTTTTAATCCCTTGAAAGCGGCTTCAGAATGCCCCTGCATGAGCATCTGTTTCTCCACTTCAACAAGCAAGGTACGGTTCCGCAAAGTCAAGGCTGCGGAAGCCTTCGAAAGGTCGAGATAGTGAACGAGAAGGTCGTGTCGCTTTGGGGTTAACTCCGCAAACAACTGGTTGAGCCGTTCCTCGCTAAAGAATGCCTCGGTAAGGCGCACACAGTTTACCGTCTTAGGACGATAGTTGCGTTTCAGTTCTTCGTGCATCACAACGGCCCCTTTGTCCAACAGGGACTTAATGACGGGCAGGATGTTCTTCACACCGACGGCACGCTGAAGTTCAAGCACCTGCTGTTTGGAAAGATGTTCCAAAACATCAAGGATATGTTGCTCAGTTGAGGTAAGCGGAATGTCGGAATCATAGTCTGGATTATAGACCACAACACTCTCGCTCTCCAGTTTCATGCCACTGGGCAGAGCCGCCTTGCACACATCGCCTATTGAACAAAGATAATAGTCGGTTATCCATTGCCAAAGCCAAAGTTGGTCGGGAAGAAGAACGGAAGACTCATCAAGTAAATCAATCGGTTCTTTGAGTTCTATGCCTTCGGGGACTTCATTATGCAAACGCACAACGATAGCCGAATACATTTTCTTTATACCAAAGGGGACGATTAAACGGCAACCAACCTTGACCTTATCACCCAACCACTCGGGAATACGATAGGTATAGGTTTCTGCCAACGGAAGGGGAAGGACTACATCGGCTAAAAGAAATAGGCGAGGCGAATGTTCCATGTATGGCCCTCCAAATTGACATTGTTGAACTCGCCCATCTTGCCAAGGGGTATATTATAGTTAAACCCAAGCTGTACATGCTTGAGTATCTCTATACCACCTCCAATATTCCAATCGAAGCAGGAATGCTTCAACCTACCTTCATTCCCTAACCTGCTCTTACTCAGCAACCAGTTCCATTGAGGACCTGTTGCCATATAAAGGCAAAGCGTTCCATTAATCTGCCACTCGTAGCGGAGATTAACTGGAACTGCAAACTGACGCATCTTACGCTCGCGAGTCACATTGTTGCTCTCGTACTCTATTTCATTCTGACTATAAAGGAGAGCCGCATCGAAGAGAAGATTGGGTGGCGGAATGGCCTTCTTAATCTTCACGCCCACAAACCAACCGCACTGAGTACCCAGAGACTTCAGTTCCTTAGAAGCCTGGAAACGACTAAGGTCAACTCCTCCCTCTACACCCCATCGCATGGCATTGGCATGAATGGAAAGCATCCAGATAAGGGAGAAAAACAAGAATAATCGTTTCATTCTGATATCATCGTTTATCTACGTGTACGGCGGACACTTGCTGCCGGTGCCGAACTACTCTTGGAACTACTCTTCTGTTTCTTTTCGGAACTGCCTGCAGAGGCACGACGAGACGAAGTCTTTGCAGTTGTGCTTTCCTTTGCTTTCGCTGTTGTCGTCTTTGCCTTTTTCTCTACCTTCTTCTCGGTAACGGCAACGCTATCCAGAGAATCCACCTGTTCCTTGTGCTTCCAGATATTCTGCTCGAAATCTACAAGTTGCTGTTCAATCTTCTGCTGCTCGCGCTTCATCTTAACCGTATCGGTTTCGTTGGCCAGTACTTTGCCCTGCATATTGGCCGTTTTGTAGATTTTGCCCTCATAGCGGTTCATCGTGAAGTAATCGTCGGCCGTCATGTTGGTTACATTGTTCAGGTTGCTCGACATGATGGGCAGGCGGCTCAGATAAGGCGAAATTTCATCATACTTCAGCCAGAACAATGGCTTCGGAGTCGCTGCACCAGAGTCGCCAAAACCATCATCCTCCAACAGGACAGGACAGATGGCTGTCACCTTCGACTTGTATGTACCTGTACGCTGGTCGAAATAGTTGCTTTCCTTTATATAATAGCGCGTCACCTGAGCCGAAGGAACATCGTTGTCGGCTACAACATACTTTCCATTGTTTTCCTCGTAATAGATATAGTAGCGTTCGAGTATCTCCTTCACATCCGTAACCCTATCCTTCTCGGCAAACGATTCGTTTCCGTCCAACTTATAGGTGTAGGCATTGATGCGCCCCGTCAGGAACAGACGGAACAGATAGGTGAAGAGGTTTACCTGACGCTCGTTAGGTTCTACGGGATAATACAAAGGGGCATTTTTGTCGGCCATCAAGTCAAGTTGACGATAGATGTCGCGCTTCCACACCACATCCTCGGGCATCTCCTCGCTGGTAGGAAACATCAACGATGCGCGGTCGTTCTGCTTGGCCGTTGCACCCTGTTGGGCAGCAGCATTGCTGGTCGTAGTGCGTCGTTTGGTTGGCTGTGCCAACATCGACTGCGTCGAAATTAAGAATGCAAAACTAAAAATTAAAAATGCGATGCGCTTCATATACTTCTACTTTTTAATTCACTATCACTTCCATTGCACCATTCAGGGTACGCTCAATACCATCAGGTCCAACGGCACGAATCTTGCTTATATAGAATCGCTTTCCGCGACTTAATTGACGAATCATATTCTTCTGGCGATCGGTGAAAGCCGAAGACTGTGAAATCTCAGGCACGGCATTACCCATATTGTCGTAGAATACCATTTCGAAACCACGAACACTGAAAGGTATATTGAGTAATCCATCGTCGATGGCTGCGCCCAGATTTGTCATGGCCATCAAAGCCTGCTTGGCAATCTTGCCACCCATCACATGGTCATCACCCACAGGGATATATGCCGTCGGGTCGGGCAATTTACGCACACGGAAAGTGAACTTGCCCATCTCCTGTACACGACCGCCCGTCTCGGCTGCCACCGTAAAGACGGCTTCACCACCCACATTGGTAGGACGGGCTATGAACCTACCGTCACCCTTCTGAGCCAACGAACCGCCAGACATACTTACACGCAGACGACTCGACGGGATACCTGGCACACTGACACTCATGGGGTTGTCGTAACCCGCATAGAGTACATTCATGATGTCGGCGCTCACCGTTGCACTGGGAGGAATGACGGTGTATTTCTGCTCAAAGTCACGGCGTACTTTCTCTCCGCTACCATTCAGGGTCTCAATCCATCCCGTCAGGGTGAAGTCGCCGGTAGAGTTACATACAGTCTCATAAGTTCCACGGTCGCTCTTTATCTCTTTTCCACCTACATAGATGGTGGGGCGATTGGTTGTATCAACGGCAGCCATGAATATCTGAGCCGAGAACAATCCACCCTGTACGATGGTCTGCGAGTTGGGTACCACGAAAGCATCGACCATGTTCACACGAATATCCTTCACATCGATATTGCTTACCAATGTATGGAGCACCTCTTCCTCGGCGGTACGCACACTATTCTGCAACTGCGTAAGCGATGTTACCGCAGCAGCCGTAGGTACACTCTCAAACATATACTCCTGCCAGTTCTTACCCTCAATCTTGGCCTTTGTAGGGACATCTGTATTCAGATTGCTCTCTATAATCTGACGCTTTTCCTCGTCAGTCAGCATCTTGGTAATACGCGTCCGATAACTATTGATAGCATCAAAGAGTTCCTTACCACGGCCACGCTTTGGAGCAAGCATTACGCTGGTGGGAGCCTCCAGGTCTTCCTGGTTCTTAATATTGTGTACATCGCCCTTCTTGCCGTCACTCTTCTTTACGATGGCAACTTTCAGTTCCTCGGCCAGATTATAGAGCGAGTCGCTCATCTGCTTCACATACTGAGCCTTGTCGTACCACTGCTTTACCTTTGTGGGATTGGCCTTGTATTGTTCCTCGAAGTTCTTATAGATACCCTCGTTGATGTGCATGGCATTCCGGGTTGAGAGGTCCAGTTTGTCCGACACAAGGGTAAAGCCCTTCAGCACATCGCTACTGACATTGAGGGCCAACATGGCCATCAGCACGACATACATCAGATTTATCATCTTCTGACGGGGCGATATCTTCTTTTTCTTTATCTGAGCCACAATCTATTTTCTATTTGGCGAAATTACGATATTACGGTATCTCAATACTACGATTCCTCCAAAGGAGTTGTAGGAGCAGCAGGTGCAGGTGCAACAGGAGCCGACATATTGACGGTCAGTGCCTGAATCATGCGGGCATAGACATTGTTCAGTTCCTCTATCTGCTGTGCCATACGGCGAGTCTGTTCGTCGATCTGCTCGATAGTAGTAACCTGCTTGCTGATGTTACGGAGTTGTAGTTCATATACCGTGGCAATACCTGTCAGCGTACGGTTCAGGTTCTCCATCTCCTCGCTGTCGGTACTCATACGCTCGGCCTGTTTCTTCACACGACCCAGCACCTCGGTCAGTTCTGTCAGTTGCTCGGCATAGTTCTTCACTGCCTCTTCCACTGTTGCGGGATCAGTAGCCTGAATCTGGGCGGCTTCTGTCAAGCCTGCGCCACCTACGATGCCTCCACCAACAACACCTCCACCCAGAATGACAGGTTGGCCACCACCAACAGCTCCGCCACCCACAACAACAGGAGTGCCTTCGCCAGTGCCTTGTGTCGAGGCTTCACTTCCGACGGCACCACCGCCAATGACTACAGTTCCGCCGCCTCCCGGCATTCCGCCGCCGATGACCACGGTGCCACCACCGCCACCACCATTACTTACATTCTGAGCTGCAGCCGAAGCAACATTAGCCAGTTCTTCTATAGTCTCGCTCGACAATGCTGCACCAGAGGCTGCACCTGAATTGGGCACTTTCTCCGTTACACGCTCAAAACCTGAAACGACAAACACAAACACCTCGGTTCCCATACCGAGGAACAACATCAGGTTGGCACCCGGGAGATGGGTCAGTTTAAACAATGTTCCCAAGATAACGACGGCAGCACCCCAACTATAAGCATAGTTCATAAAGGTCTGACCTGCCATGGTGTCCATCCATTTCTGGATGACTTCTATCAGATTCAATCGTTTTGCCATGATTCTATTCTGTGTTTTTAGTGTTATTTCTTTTGTCTGGTATTATCACTAACCATTGAGCGAACACAACGGAAACCGATATAACTTCTCGGCTGATTCTGGTACTCATAGCTGCGCCATGCGCTACGAATCATGCTCTCGGGGTCTTTCCACGAGCCACCACGCACGCTCTTCTTCTTCAAGCGGTAAGGGTCTTCCTTGGCAGCATTGAACTTCAGTTCGGGGTTCATATCACTCATGCTTTCCACACCTGCCTCGGTATAAATCGTACTGGTCCATTCTGCCACATTGCCGGCCATATCATACAACCCATTGGAATTGGCACTAAATGCCCCACACTTCGAGGTTATCAAACTTCCGTCCTGGGTGTAATTACCACGATCGGGCTTGAAGTTGGCATAATAACATCCCTTGTCGCTCTTAACCTCATTTTCTGTCCAGGGGAAAGGATTTCCCTCCTTTCCACGAGCCGCATACTCCCATTCTATCTCTGTCGGGAGACGATAGCGTTGGATGTACTTAGCCATACCGCCGATACCCTTCAACAGGAAGTTGGTACGCCACATACAGAAGGCATTTGCCTGTTCCCAGGTCACACCCACAACGGGATAGTCGTCATATACAGGATTGTTGAAATAGAGTTTCATATAACGCTCGTTGTCGGCATTCTTGAAGTCGTTGACCCAACAAGTCGTATCGGGATAGATGTTCACGATATAGGTGTTGAGAAAATCCCATGGTCCAGAAAGCGGACGGGTAATGGTCTGACGCACAATCTTACCATCATCGTCAATCCATGCCGTATCCTTCGATATCATCACCACTTCGTTAGGATCTACGGAATGGTCTGTATTTAGGTCGCGTTCTTCTGGATTCAGACGATAACGACGCTGTGCGGCAGCGGCATAGTCATAAATCTCATAACGATAGTTCATCTGACTGGCATCGAGCATTTTCGTTCCGTCAATGGGATGATACACATACACACTCTCTATAGCGCGAGCCTCGTCCTCATTGGCTTTCTTCCAAGGAATGTTTTTATTCCAGTTCAAGTATGGAGTAATCGGGTTACCTTCCTTATCTTCCTCTATCTTGTAAGTTTCGTCACCACCATACGCAGGGTCAGCAAGGCGCTCACGGATGATACTGTCGCGCACCCACTGTACAAATTGACGATACTTGGCATTAGACACCTCCGTAGCGTCCATCCAGAAACCATCGACAGAAATCTCACGCGCGGGGAACTCTGCGCCCCATAGTGTATCGTTCTCCTCCAATCCCACTTTCAATGAGCCCTTACGAACAGCCACCATACCAAACGGCGTCGGTTCGGAATAAGAGGAACCCTTCACGCCCGTCACCTCGCCACCAACGGCATTAGCCGAACTGCTGGACCCCATGCAGGCGGTCAAAAGAATTAAGAATGAAAAATTAAAAACTAAAAATGCTAACCTTTTCATTTATTCTTTACTTCTTGTTTGTACTTCATTTTATAATATGCGCACGCTCTTGTGCAGATTCTTTCCTTTCTTAAACAGATTCAGGTCTGTCTGGTACCCGAGAACCAACTCGTGAGTTCCGTGCAGTGCCCCGACACCTCCTGTATATACTTCGTAGGAATAGCCTATCTGAATGCCGTGGAATGTAGTGCCGAGCAGTACACCTACCGATATCGTAGGGCTATACGACAGACCCGCATACAGATGAATCTTATCCCCGTTGTAAGCCAATCTTGCCGTGATATCACCACGCCACGCAAGAAAATCGGTGCGTAGAATCGCCGTCGTATAGAGCATATACGCTGGCTGGCGGAACTTAATATTGTAACCACCTGTCAGGTAGTACAGTCGGCTTACCGAAGTTTCGTGCATCTTATCGTCGCCCAACTTTATCGTTGGCCCCGTGAGGTGCATCGAACTTATGCCTACATACCATATTTTTTTGTAGCTGAAACGGATTCCTGCATCCACATCTACCATGGTACCATTCACTTCACTCGTGGCAAACGCAGGGTCACCAGCGTCATTCACATCCAGTTTCGTACCATCGAAGGTTTCGTTCAGCATTCCTACGCGAGCACCTATGCTCAAGGTTCCGCCCCATAGCGGTTGATGGTAGGCATATTGGAGGTACAGTTTCTTGTTGGTGAAGAGACCTATCTTGTCATTCATAAACCCAACGCCAGCGCCATGTCGTGGACTCAGAAAGAAGAGTGGTAGGTCGGCAGTGGCGAGCATCGTTGCCGGGGCATCTTCGAACCCCACCAGTTGCATGCTATAGGCGCCTTGTATGTTCAGCAGCCCGTCCAATCCGCTCGATGCGGGGTTGAAATAGGATTGCAGCGCCCAATAGTTGGTGAACGCCGCGTCGTACTGAGCCTTGACTTGGGTCGTAGCCAATACGCCTGCAACCAACCACAACAGTCTTTTCATCCACCTCTAATAACGCGGGGGCGACTTTCTTTATTGTGTACCACCGTCGAATTTATCATCTATTGCTATAGTTCCTTTCCACTGGAAGCAGCTTCCTGCGAATAGGCAGCAACACGCGTTCCATAGGTTGTCGCAGAGCCTCCGCCTTGAGCACCAGAATTAAGTAACAGGTTCACGACAGCCGTAACATCGGCCACATTGCCCACTCCATCCTCATTGATATCATAATTGGATGGATATGTGCCACCTGCCAGCACAGTACCCACTACAGCACCGACATCAGTTGTATCCACATCAAAGTCTCCATCGAAATCACCCTTCTTCTCCGTCACCTTAAACACAGCTGGAGCACTAAGGAATGCGTGATACTGGGTAAAGGTCTCTCCTGCCAATGGTGTAGCATTGTAGAAACCAACAACTCCTCCATTCGACTGCAATACGCAATCGCCAGCCTGCAAGGCATAACTATCAGAAGTTACACCTGTCAGCATTCCCTTGGTATAGGTAGCTTGGTCGTTGGGATTCAACGGGCCTGTGAAATCGTATGTACCTGCCGTTCCTTTCAATATATAGGGGGTATCCTTGGCCAACGATAAAGCACGGGTCAGTTGCACACGACCTTCTTCGTCCATACTACTGCATTCATAGGCCAGCAATCCTGTAGGCACTTCGGCTGCAAACGGGAGGCAGATTGTGCCATAGCCCGCAGCTGTCATTTCATAGCTAATCGTACCCTCGGTGCACCAAGTATAAGTGAAAGATGGGATGTTATATGGTTGGGTATAGGAACTATCATAATAGAAATATATTGTATAGGGGTTCCCTTCCGTCATATATGTTGGATAAGAAAGATTTAAGTTCAGTCCTACCGAAGAGCCTGCCGCCACATCTTGGAAGGTGTACGATGAAGTTAGTGTCGCACCGCCATTCAATACGACCCTAAAATAAACGGCTTGGGTTACCGCCGAACTGGTATTATTCTTAAAAATGACAAGAAGCGTACCATTATTATCAGTAGGTAAGGCAAAATCTCCATAAGGGAAGGCTGCGCTCAAGATAACGAATCCTTCAGGCAAAGACTCCGTCACGGTTACAAGGAATGTCTGCACCGTACTGCTATAAGTATCAGTTGAAGAGCCTGTCACGGTAATGGTTGTTGTACCTGCAACTACGGCTGTAACCACTCCGGCATTGCTTACCGTTGCTACAGAAGGATTGGACGAAGTATAAGTCACCGTACCTTCATATCCTGTGGGCGAAGTTATATTGGCCAAGTCTCCTACCATAAGGGAGGTGGCACTAATAGAGAAGCCTATGGGATCCTTTTGTGTTGCAACAACAGTAACTGTAAATTGCTCCACCGTAGCATTATAGGCAACCGTGGCCGAGGCTGAAGCTGTAATGGTAGTTGTGCCGACGGATACACCCGTAATTGTTCCATTAGCATCCACCGTAGCCACAGAAGGATTGGAGGAAGTATAGGTTATCGTTCCGTTATAAGTACTATTATGCGAGATAGTTGCCGTACGCGCCACCTGAATAACATTGTCACTCAAGGTAAACTCCACATCAATGGGTTGATCGTCCACACCACCTGTAATGACAATAGTAGGTACCGTAATCGTCACATCATAACGCATCAACTGCCAATCATCGTCACTTGATGAGTCGGAGGGGCGGAATACGGGTTCCACCTCATAAGTACCATTGTAAGGCAGGATTGAAGTGGAAAAAGTTGCAGGAACTGCTGAATAGTAACTGCCATAAGGGAGGGAGGAAAATGAATGCGAGGAATTAAAGTAGGTTTTTCCCGTAGTACTCTCCGTTATCCGCACACCCATCTGAAAATCTGATGCTATTGGCGTATAATTTATGGGAGAACAAATCATATAAAGCGTAGCCTCACTGGCAGAAGCACGATTAAGTGTATAAGAAGTAACGGCGTTGTCTGTACTATTCGAGGTTGAAAGAGAATACTCACCATAGCAGTTAATATTCAAGGGATAGTCGTTACCCTCGTCAGGTCTTACGCCAACGACCACCATCTGGTTCCTCGTATATGAACTACCTTCGCTGGAACCGCCGATACCCGTACCTTCTGTCGTCAGAGCCTTCGTTCCCGAAAGGGGATAGTATCCATCGCAATCACCACCCCAACCCCAGTTGATGGAAAAATAGTCATAATCGGAATCGTATCCATGACATACAAAGGCATGACCGCCCTCATTGCTCGACGCGCTATATAGAACAGGACGGCCTGCAGCAAGTTCATCGTAAATCAGGTCTTCCCACTCTTCATCGCTATAGTAATCACGGTATCGCACTCCTGCCTCTTTGTCGTATCCAAAGGTATTAATGAGTGCCTGAGGTACCTTACGCGTCTGTGCGCCTGATCCGCCATTGTATATCTGTCCGTACGACATATCTACAGATACACCACAATGATACATCAGCGTGCCCACAGCCTCAGCTTCCGTTGCCGTATAGCCACTACTATAATCATCAAGCATATTGGCCCAATCGTAAGTAGTATTCGCAAAGTCCGCCTCAAAGGTCAGATTATTGATGCCCGTATAACTTTTACTGCCGACACCATGCTGGGGATATTCGTGGAATTTCATCACCTGCGCCATGGCCGTAGCTACACAACCTGTTGCCAAGGCATATCTACCCGTGTATCCGTTGCCCAGACTGGGGAGTTCACTATTATATGGGTCATCCTGATTCCAAGTCGTAGATAACAATCCTGGCACCGTTGCCCTGCTGACCACACGCGAAACGGGGCGTGCAGAAGACGCAATGCCCTGACTGATTTGTTCGTCGTACATCGACAGCCAATAGCGAACATTATCGGGTATTGAGTCGTAGTTGAACTTACCATGTGTACTATAGCCGAGAATGTCACGGGCTGTCTCATCACCACCAACAATGACGAATCCGCCCTTTTCTCCTATGGATGCACTATTGAATACATAAAAATGCACTTCGTCATCTTGCTTCCCAACATAAGCCAGTTCCATAGTGGGTGCCACTACGGGTGCGCCCTTTCCTCCTGACCTGTGGGACGATGTTAAGAATTTCTGTGCGCGCCACAATGCATCTTTTTCAGCAATCTGCTGTGCTGCTACAAATTGGATGATAAACAGAAATATCACCCATACAAACCCTCTCTTTTTCATATTATCTTTTTTTATATTGTAAATTCTTTAATATATATATGGCGTCAAAGATACGATTAAGTGAGCAAAATGCCAAGTTTTACTTGCGCATTTTTGGACGTGAGTATATAAAATACCATAGTTAAAGATACGATTAGGTGAGTAAAACACAAAAATAAAAACAAAAAGCCCTCCCTTTGGTCAGGGAGGGCTTGAATGAATGAATTTGAGGATTAGTATTCGTCCTCGTTGAACAAGAAGTCTTCTTTCGTGGGATAGTCGGGCCAGACATCCTCGATGGTCTCGTAAATCTCTCCCTCATCCTCAATTTCGTTTAGGTTTTCAATCACCTCCAGAGGAGCACCGCTACGAACGGCATAATCAATAAGCTCATCCTTGGTTGCAGGCCATGGAGCATCCTCCAATTTTGATGCTAATTCAAGTGTCCAATACATGCTATTATAGGGTTTTTCGTTAGTTATATCTTATTTCGGCGTGCAAAGATATAACTTTCCTCTACAAATTCAATGACTTTTCCAAATAATTTCTTCCTGTCCTGCCAATTTGTTCATTTTCTTAGCCAAAACAAAGAGATAATCACTCAGTCGATTAATGTATTGCAACAAGATGGGATTTACCTGACTACCATCGTCTATACGATAGATACAGCGCTCGACACGCCGACAAACAGTACGACATACATGAGCCAAGGCCGCGCCACGCGTCCCTCCAGGCAAGATAAAACCGCGCCACTCACCACATTCCGTTTCATCAATGGCATGTTCAAGCATTGTCACAGCATCAACAGGAAGACTATTTTTAGGTTGACAATCGAGGGTTGCCAATTCACAACTTACCGAAAACAGGTCGTTTTGTATCTGTAGAATCCGTTGGCGGTCACCCTTTTCTTCTTGATAGGTACAGAGCAGTCCCAGCAAACTATTCAGTTCGTCCAATGTTCCGTAAGCCTCCAGCCTACAATGTGATTTGGGCACACGCTGGCCACTAGCCAGTCCCGTCATTCCTGTATCTCCACGGCGGGTATAGACATTGCTTTTTTTCATGGTTACCAGTTTATCGTATAGTTTTGTTTTTGTAATTTCGGGGTAAACAAGGCTATCCCCATGTCATACAGGTCGAAAGTCACCCGTGTTCGGGTATCATTCACAATATCCTTCCATAAGGCGAGATTCTCCCTTAGATTTCCTACCACCAACATCGTTCTATCATGCACATGAGACATAGCATCGGTTTCTGAATGAGTTAGGTATATCAAGTCGGCAGGCGACTGTGAGAAACCCGTATCTATCAATGCCCGATGGCATCCCTCGTGCAGATAGTTCCACTCCAGCGGTGTCACTTGTGGAGCGACTATGCTACAAGGTTGCCAATAGTTTGCCAAACGGAATAACAGGCGGCTCGTTGCCAAAGGACGAAGCCGCAGTCGACGCACCCATGCAGGATGGAGTTTGTCGAGCCAGCCATAAGCATAATACTGCCCTGGACTATACAGCACCTCTGTCACCAACGCATAGGCAAAAGGCGAATGTACACCGTATCCACAGCGATGGCGAAAACGGCGCACCCATACCCAGGGATTGCGAACAAGCATTGTTTTTGGTCTTTTTACAATAAATAAACGGCGAATGCGTTAATATATTATATTAATGCATCAAATTTAATTCTATGGAATACCGTCAACTTACTCAACCCGAGATTGAAAGACTGGAATCTCAAGGTTGTTCTTCTGAGGATTGGACACGAATCAGCATCCATCCTGAACTGAATGTAAAATACCTTCGGCATGTCCGTTTCTCGGGCGATTGCCGTCTGGGCAGATTTGAAAAAGCCTTCACTATGCCTGGAGGTATCCACAAACATTCGGGCATCTTCCATACTACCCTACACAATGTAAGCGTTGGTGACAACTGCTGCATTGAGAACATCAAAAACTATATTGCCAACTACGACATTGAGGATGATTGTTTCATTGAGAATGTCGATATCATCGTAGTGGACGAAAAGACTTCATTCGGCAATGGTGTAGAAGTGGCCGTCCTAAACGAGACTGGCGGACGCGAGGTAACAATTCATGACCAGTTGTCGGCACAGGAAGCATATATGCAAGCCATGTACCGTCATCGTCCCAAACTGATTGCCAAGCTGAAGGGCTTTGCCGAGGCTACGGCCGAGAAACGCACTTCAGAACGAGGACTTATCTGCCACAACAGTTCCATTATCGACACGGGATGTATCAAGAACATCTATGCTGGCCCCTGCAGTAAGATAGAAGGAACCTGCCGATTAGAGAATGGTTCGTTAATGAGCAAGGAAGATTCTCCCGTACATATCGGCTACGGGGTAATTGCTGAAGATTTTATCGTTCAAGACGGCAGCCACATCGAGGACGGCACCACATTGAGCCGTGTCTATGTAGGACAGGCCTGTGTACTCGGGCATAATTATTCGGCAAGCGACTCACTTTTCTTCTGCAACTGTCAGGAAGAGAACGGTGAGGCTTGCGCCATTTTTGCCGGTCCTTTCACCGTGACGCACCACAAGAGTACACTGCTCATTGCCGGCATGTTCTCTTTCATGAATGCTGGAAGCGGCTCGAACCAGAGCAATCATATGTACAAACTTGGTCCCATCCATCAGGGAGCATTGGAACGAGGAGCCAAGACGGCATCCGATTCCTATATTCTCTGGCCGGCACGAATCGGTGCTTTCTCGCTTGTCATGGGACGCCATAGTACCAATCCCGACACCTCGGCTTTGCCTTTTTCATACCTCATTGAGAAGAATGGCGAAACTTGGCTTGCACCAGCCGTGAATTTACGCTCCGTAGGAACTGTACGCGATGCCCAAAAATGGCCCAAACGCGACAAACGGAATAAGGAAGGCAGAATCGACTTGATAAACTTCAATCTGCTATCACCCTACACGATCGACAAGATGGTTCGGGGCATGGAAGTTTTACAACAACTCAAGGAACTCTCTGGAGCCACCAGCGACACCTATACCTACCAAAGCGCAAAAATCAAGCATTCATCATTGGAAAAAGGCATCTATCTCTATGGTATTGCCATAAAGAAATTCCTTGGCAATTCGCTCATTTCAAGGTTGGAGAAAACCCGCAACTTACATCCGGAAAGCACCATCGGCGAAGGCGACTGGGTTGACTTGTCCGGACTGATTGCCCCACACACTGAGATCACAAGGTTGATGAACGACATTGAAGCAGGCAAGATTGACAGCCACGGAGAGATGACTCAGCGACTATGCGACATCCACAAGAACTATTATGACTATGAATGGGCGTGGGCTTACCAGTTGTTGCTGAAGTTCTACAACTTGAAGGAGGATGAACTGACAAATGAAACTCTCATCCGTATCATTAAGGAATGGAAACAGGCTGTAGTGGACTTGGATAAGATGCTGTACAACGATGCCCGCAAGGAATTTTCGCTCACCACCAAGACGGGATTTGGGTTCGACGGCAACACAAGAACGGCAGAAGCCGACTTCGAACATGTTCGAGGCCAATTCGACAGCAACCCGTTTGTCACAGCCGTACAGGAACATATTGCTGTAAAATCGGCCTTAGGAGACAAATGGATTGAGGCTTTAAGTTGATAGAGCATCAAAATGCTTTGCAGTTTTCAGATTTATTCCTAACTTTGTGTATTGACAATATTCAATTATTACTAACTTAACACCTAATGACTATGAAAAAGTATGTATGTGATGTATGTGGCTACGAGTACGACCCTGCTATTGGAGACCCCGACAATGGCATTGAACCCGGTACAGCATTTGAAGACCTTCCCGAAGATTGGGTATGCCCCCTCTGCGGTGTAGGCAAGGACGATTTTTCAGCCGAATAAGATAAGTTTTGTCATCGGACAATAAGCCAATGGCACAACAACGGAAGGCAAACAAGCCACAGACGCATAACAACACCACACAACAGGAAGCAAAGCCAAAGTTGCCGAAAGCGCCTATTTTGCTTCCTGTTGCAGTTGTTTTCTTTTTATTGGTATGGCTGTGGACAGCATGGTGGTACGGATGTGTGTTCCGTATCGCACGCGAGTTCTCGTTTTGGGCTCCCGACACCACGTTGATGTATTATATGCAGGGACGCCCCTGGAGTATGCTGTGGCAAGCAGGATTGGCATTATTACAACTCTTCCGCTACCCCATTCTCGGTGGAAGCGTAATGGCTCTGTTTGTCAGTGGTAGCGCATGGCTATTAGGCTATTGCCTTCGATTGAGGGGATGGTGGCGACTGCTTCAGTACCTGCCATCGGCTGCTTATCTTTTCGCCGTCACTTACATCGGATTTGACCTATACTATGAAGCAGAAACTGGTATGATTATGGGCATTCCCCTCGCCTGTTTCATCGTATTGCTCATTCTGGCACTCATCATCCGCTCATTTAGTCATCACCACACATTTCCAAACATCATCCGTCCCCCAAAGGACGAAACTCCTTGGCAGAACCGCGTCCAAATATTGCTCGTCATTGCCATCATTGCCTCCACAATAGAATTGGGCACCTACCTGCGACCTTATGTACGCGTAGTCACCAAAATGCAATGTCAGATGATGGAACAAGACTGGCGCGGCATGACAAAGACAGCTTTGGCACATACCGACCTATCCTATCGACAAATTGCAGCATACTACGCCATTGCGCTGGTGCAGTTGGGAGAACAAGGCGAACATTTCTTTGACATTCGTCTCGATTATGACGACCCATATATCCACGGCTTCAATCGTCGCGGCAAGAAATACGAAGGACTTTCCACCGTAAGCAGTGCCAACTATTATATGATGGAATGCGACTTCCATGCTGGATTATTCCAGACAGCCCTTCACCATGCTATGGAGAACCTGACCATGAGTGGCCCCAACCTGCGTTCGATAAAAATGCTCACAAAGTGTGCGCTTGTCATGCAGGACTGGCGAGTAGCAGAAAAGTATCTCCGTATTCTACAAAAAGTGCCTTTTGAGGGTGACTTTGTCAAAAAATATAGTGCCATGCTCTACTGTCCCGAGCGCGTAGATGCCGACCCAGAGTTTGTTACGGCTAGGCTAACAGAGCCCCTACATGACTACTTCGAGAACTTCTTCATACATCCTGTCTTTCTCGGCTATAACTCATCATTGGTGGAAGGGCGTAGCATCAATGCACTTTGGAATAGTATTATGGTTAACATCTACAGTAAGACCATGCCGCAATTCCTCCAGCGATGTGCTCCCATGCGCGGTACGACACCACCCAAAAGCATTGCCGAAGCACTGATGATGATGTCCTATCAGAACCCCGAAATTCTAAGGGAATTCTCGGGACTGGAATTCCATCGCGACAAGATGTTCAACTTCATAAGGGATGTGAATCCCTATCTGAAAGATTTCAACACCCGTGCAGCACATGCCCGTGAACTTTTCCCGAAATACAGAGGCTATTATCCTTATTATTATTATTTTGGGAACCTAAAAGCCACCAGGCGTAGCGACACAGACGAAAAGAGCAGTAGCAATCAGGGCGTGAATTAACAAGTCATTAAGATGAGAATAAATCATATAAGCAAAATCGTAGGAGTAGGCCTACTACTATTCCTTGCTGCTTGCGGAAAGCGCTACTCTGTGCCTACCCAATATAGCGAAAGGGATACGGTAGCAAACCTATATCCAGACTATACCGACATTGTCATCCCTGCCAACATCGCACCACTCAATTTCATGGTTCAAGCTAACAATGCAACGGCCATCGTTGCAGAACTGAAAGGAGAGCGAGAAGGACAAATCGTGACGGGTGGAGGAAAATCTCTAAAAGTAGAAATAGACACTACCGAATGGCGTACGCTACTTAATCAGAACCGGGGTGCAGATATCATTATCAGCATTTATGCAAAAATGCCAACGGGTTGGGTAAAGTACAAGAGTCACACCTTGACCGTAGCGGAGGAAGATATCGATGCCTATCTTAGTTACCGTCTCATCGAACCTGGGTACGAACTCTATCGGCAATTAGGTCTTTACCAACGCAATTTGACCAACTTTGATGAGCGACCCATCTACGAGAACAATAGAGTCTATTACGACGATGACAATCATTGTGTAAATTGTCACAACTATCAGAATTACAGCACACAGAATATGCTTTTCCATGTGCGAGCCAACCATGGTGGAACCATCTTTGCCAATGGGAGTAAGGTTACTAAAGTTCAGATAAAATGCGACAGCCTCATCACTTCGGGTGTATATCCTTCATGGCATCCCACCAAGAACCTCGTGGCCTTCTCCACCAATAAAACCTGGCAGTGTTTCCACTTGTACCACGACGAGAAAATTGAGGTACAGGACGGAGCCAGCGACCTTTTCCTCTACGATGTAGATAAGAACGAGGTACAGATGATTCTAAACGACTCTACGCAATACGAGACCTTCCCCTGTTGGTCACCCGACGGCAAATGGCTCTATTACTGCACAGCCAGCGACCCCGAAGTCGACGCCGAGATACTCGACACAATAGGCTCCATCCGAAACAATCTCGTATATGACAAGTTCCATTACAACATCTGTCGCCTACCTTATGATGATGCCACAGGCAGGTTTGGCGAATCGGAAATGGTGGTCGATTGTCATAGTCGGGAACGAAGCGCTTCGTTCCCGCGCATAAGTCCCGACGGACGCTATCTGCTTTATGCCGAGGGCAATTATGGACAATTCCACATCTGGCATCTCAGCAGCGACCTTTATGTTAAGGATTTACAAACCGATAGTGTCTATGCTTTGACCGAGGCCAATTGCGACGATGTAGATTCATACCACACTTGGAGCAGCAACGGCCGATGGATTGTATTCAGCACAAGGCGCATGGACGGCAACTATACACGCCTGTTTATTACCTACTTCGACAAGAATGGTCATGCACACAAGGCATTCTGTCTGCCTCAGCGCGATCCCGAGCACAACATCATGCTACTGAAGAGCTACAATGTACCCGAACTGACCAAAGATGCCGTGCAGATAAGCGAAGGGACTTTCCGTCAATGCATCTACGAAACCGAAGGAAAGAAAATTATTTATAAACCTAAATACCAAAAACAATGAGAGTTATCATCGAACCTGACTATCAGGAAATGTCACGCTGGGCTGCAGAATATGTAGCCGCACGCATCAACGAGGCCAAGCCTACTGCAGAAAAACCCTTCAAACTGGGTTGTCCTACAGGCTCGTCACCTCTGGGGCTGTACAAGCACCTCATCCAACTGAATAAGGCTGGTAAGGTTAGCTTCCAGCATGTCATCACTTTCAACATGGACGAGTATGTTGCTCTGCCCGAGGAACATCCCGAAAGCTACCATAGTTTCATGTGGACCAATTTTTTCTCTCATATTGACATCAAGAAAGAGAATGTACATATTCTCAATGGTAATGCCCCAGATTTGGCTGCTGAGTGCGCTGCTTATGAGAAGGCCATTCAAGAGGCGGGAGGTATCGACCTCTTCATGGGAGGTATCGGTCCCGATGGCCACATTGCTTTCAACGAGCCTTTTAGTTCCTTGCAAAGCCGTACCCGTGTAAAGAGTCTTACGACCGATACCATCATCGCTAACAGCCGTTTCTTTGACAACGATGTGAACAAGGTTCCCAAGACTGCACTCACCGTAGGAGTCGGCACCGTAATGGAGGCTAAAGAGGTACTTATCGTGGTTAATGGACACAACAAGGCTCGCGCCCTACATCATGCCATCGAATGTGCCGTCAGCCATGAGTGGACCATCAGTGCACTGCAGATGCACCCGCACGCCATCATTGCCTGCGACGAGGCTGCCACCGACGAATTGAAGCACGGCACCTACAAGTACTTCAAGGACATCGAGAAGGACAACCTCTAACAACTTACAATAAGTTTTCTATAGCAAGAAAGAGGATGTAGCAAATTTACATCCTCTTTCTTGTGTTTATCTTGGTATTTTACTCGCTTAATCGTATCTTTGCCTCATAATAGCCCTGTTGCATGCAAACGAAACACTCGATATTCATATTCCTTTTCCTTTTGACAATCGCTGCCAACAAGGCCTATAGTGAGGAGAACGAACTGCCGAGATTCAATCAAATCACGACAGCAGATGGTATGCGCGAGGATAATGTCCGGCATATCCTGCAATTGGCAGATGGGCGTATGGTGGTGACGACTTGGGAGTGTATCCATCTATTGGATGGCAAGTCGATTCGTCAGTTCCCCGCTGATGAAGTACCATCGTACCCACTCAGCAACTATCATGGTGAATATCATGTCTATGCAGACGGGAACGACCGCCTGTGGATGAAAGACAGGGGGTGCGTCTGGTGTTTGAACCTGCAGACAGAGCACTTTGAGGACATCGACAATCAAAAGATGGACGATATCTTTGTTGATAGTTCAGGACATGTTTGGGTAGTGAATGACACTACCATAGCAAAAACGCAAGATATAAACCTTGAGAGTCAGCTACTATTTTCCTTCCATCGCGAATGGGGAGAATTGCAAGACATGGAAACTGATTCGCTAAATCTCTATCTTTTCTTCGCCAACAGCATGGTTGCGTGCTACGACCTAGAAAGTCATATTCTGGCGTACACAACAATTCCCTATGATACAACTGACGCAAAATTCTACGACAAGAGTTCGCTTGTAGTGCGTAGCAGTGACGGGGATTTCTATCAATTGCGCTGTGGTGAGCGACGCAACATTTTTTTGTGTTTCAATCCTGAAAAACGCCAATGGAAAACGGTTTTTGAAACAACGAAGGGAACATTCCACACACTCTGCATTCCTACACCCAGCCTTGCCCTAATGACTTGTCCCGAAGGACTTTGGGAAATAGATCTCAACACGGGCAAGATGCAACTTTACTCAGAGGTGGTAACTACCCATGGCGATACACTACGAACAGGATTCAATACGGTGCTCGTTGATAACGAGGGAGGACTATGGCTTGGCAGTTATGCCGATGGCTTGTTGCATGCTTCCTCGATACATGCTTCGGCTTCGCACCTTATATACAATATTCTTGCCTTGCTTGTATTGTCGGTGATGCTGTTGGTGATATTATTCTACCGCTATGCTACACGCCAACGCCGCCGCGAACAGCGATTGATGCAGCAATTACGCGATTTGATTGCGGCACAGGATATACCTTCGGAAAGTATGGAGATACCGAACGAAACGGAAACAGTAGCAGAAGAAACCACTTCTGATCCGTTTATCCAACATGCTATCTCTCTTGTGGAGGAGCATCTCGACACACCAGGATATAATGTGGAGCAACTGGCCGCTGACTTGTGCATGGAGCGCACGGGGTTGTACAAGCGCCTCACAGCCGTGCTTGACCAGACACCCACTCTTTTCATCCGTCGCATCCGTATGGAACGGGCGGCACGATTGCTGCGCGAGGGGAGGCTCTCGATTGCTGAGATTGCCGAACAGACGGGCTTCTCGTCGGCCAGTTATTTCAGTCGGCTTTTCCAGGAAACTTATGGTAAAAAACCATCGGAATACGCTAAAGATTAGCGATTCTCATACCTTTTACACTGGGGTTTCAACCATTGTTACATTTGTTTCAACATTTGTTGCAGCCTTTTTGGTTGGTTTCATCATAACTTTGCACTCGTGATAATTTCAAACCTTAACACTTAAACACAATGAAAAGAAACACCCTTCATTATTATTTACTGGCAGTTTTTGCCTTGGTTGTTTCTGCAACCTCTGCGCAACAACACTATGTATTTAATTGCCGCGACTATGTGACAGCCGATGCCGGTCGCGCCCAACAAACAGCGTTCAGTTACGACCGCGAGGCCAACACGTTCAGTGTCAATGCTAGTGGGATGAACAATGTAGCTTTCCAGATGAATATGGGGCTTGATGGGGAATATTATATTGACAACGATGAAACCATGTTGACCATTTGTACCGAAAACATACTGACAAGCTCCGGCTCGGCATATGTCTGGTGGCTCAATGGTTATAACAACGGTGGACAAATAGCTCCAGACCAAACATTATCGGACGGCAACGAAAACCTCTTACTATGGAATCTAAGTACGAATACTGCCATCAACCAAAACTTCGACTGGTCAAAAGACAGTATCAGCATCAGTGCCTTTGGCGGTGGTTTCATCTTAGCTATTGGACTGACAGCAAACGACACCTCGAAGCCTGGCACCATCAAGGACTTTGGCTACTACGCTCCTTGGGAAGTGGCAGCCAAGCATCCTGCGCTGATGGGGAATTTAGGATTTGATGCCACTTCACTCACTTTGGCCATCAAAACCAAGATTATCAATCTCGATGCCAATCAAGCCGCAGCGGTGAACAATATTGTCTCTGATGACTATGATTCCGCCTATGCCCTATATCTGCAAGTGCGCCAACAAGAGGCCGATGATGGTCCTCACACTGGTTCCTACGAAGAAATCTCCAATGGGATTCTGGCTCGTTTTGACGAGCAGTATGTGCGCATCCAGTTCTACAACGATAGTACCTTACGCGTAAGCAAGGCCTTCGATACACAATTTGGACAGGAAAGTTGGGCTGTCATTGCCGAACCTGATGACAATGTTAGCCTAACTACAACCCAGAATGACGGAGTTATCTCCATCCAAAGTGCCAAGTTGCGTGTAGAATACACCCTTAATACTGGTCGTGCCATCATCTTTGATCAGAACAACCATCAGTTGCTTGCCGAATCGGGACATCGTTTCGTAAATACTACCGATGGACCTTTCGATTCCTACACACTGACACAGAAATTCCAGCTTGATGATGATGAGCGTATCTATGGTATGGGACAATTGCAAGATGGACAACTGAACCGCCGAGGCACTATCGTAAAACTTGAACAGGACAACCGCAGCATCTGCATTCCCTACTTCCTCTCCTCTAAGAACTACGGCCTCTACTGGGACAACTACTCTCCCACAACTTTCAACGACTCTGGTTCTGAAACTATGTTCCGTTCCACGGGTACGGCCATTGACTATTATGTATTGGCTGGTTCAAACAGCCACAATGTGCAGCGTAGTCTGCGCCACCTAACAGGCCAATGTCTTCTCCCTCCCCTTTGGAACTTCGGTGTATATCAAAGTAAGGAACGCTACACCAGTGTCGACGAGGTAAAAGATGTTGTGAAAAGATATCGCGACCTCCACATTCCCTTCGACTGTCTCGTGCAAGACTGGCAGTATTGGGGCGACAATGCACACTGGAATGCTATGGAGTTCCTCAATCCCAATTACACCAACTATCAAGATATGGTGGACTACATCCACAATAATAATGCCAAGGTCATGATTTCCATTTGGGCCAACTTCGGCCCCTCCACCCAGCAGTTTGCCGAGCTTAACGAAAAGGGACTGCTCTTCACCGCTGAAACATGGCCTACGGGAAGTGGTGTAAAGCCCTACAATCCTTATTCCGCCGAAGCCCGAGACATCTATTGGAAGTATCTCTACAACGGCATTACCAGCAAGGGCTTCGATGCCTATTGGATGGATTCCACAGAACCTGACTTCTTTGGTGATGAGACTGACAAGGATAATGTAGCCTTACCTAACCAGACATGGCGTTCGCTGCGCAATGCCTTCCCCTTGGCCACTGTCGGTGGGGTAAGTGACCATCATCGTGCCTTGCCTGAACTCAACAGCAAGCGCGTGAGCATCATGACCCGTTCTGGTTACCTCGGTATGCAACGCACAGGAGCCTATGTCTGGAGTGCCGACATCACAAGTAGCTGGAATACGCTACGCAACCAGATACCTGCCGCCTGTAACCTCAACGAGACGGGCCTCCCCTACTGGAATAGTGATACAGGAGGTTTCTTCATCGGTAGCTACGGAGGTGTTGGCGATGCTGCATGGCGTCGGCTTTACACCCGATGGACACAGTTCTCCTGTTTCACCCCAATGCTTCGTTTCCATGGCACCGACACTCCGCGCGAACCTTGGCAATTTGGCAGCGCTGGCGATGATAATGGAGAGTTCGAAAACATCGTCCGTTACATTCACTTGCGTTATCGTCTCCTTCCTTATCTCTATAGTACGGCTCATCAAGTACGCACAAATGCCGAGGGCTTCATGCAGTCTATGCCTGTAGCCTTCCCCAACGACGAGCAGACCTACGACATTATTGACCAGTACATGTTCGGTCGTTCCTTCCTTGTAGCTCCCATTGTTCAAGATGGTACCACCAATCGTAATGTATATCTACCTATCATGACAAACGGGACATCGACAAATAGTAAATGGCTCGACTTCTGGACTGGCTATACCATCAACGGTGGACAAACCATTCGTGCGAATGCACCTTCTGATATCATTCCACTCTTTGTGCCCGCTGGAACCATTTTACCTTGGGGACCCGATGTTCAATATGCTACTGAAAAAACTTGGGATAATTTGGAAATACGCATCTATCCAGGTGCTAATGGGCAGTTCACCCTCTACGAGGACGAATTTGATAACCGCAACTTTGAAAGCGGCCAGTACACAGAGATTCCTATGACATGGAACAACGAAACCAAGACGCTCACTATTGGTGCCCGACAAGGTTCCTACAGCGGTATGCTTGAAAGCCGCCAGTTCAGCATTGTGGTTGTGAATGCTGAGAAGGGCATGGGTGACGGCAACTCGACCACTTACGATAGTGTGGTTACTTACACGGGCAAGCAACTTACCATCCAACTCTCGGCAAAGAACGAGTATGGACCTACCTTGGAGGATTGCACAAGTTACATCGTCAATCCCAGCTTCGAGGCTGATGATCGTGCTTTGAATCAGGTTGCCCCTCAAGGATGGACTGTTGAAAGTCCTACGACATGGTGGGGTGTGAACCTCGTCGATGGCGGTAACGGCAGCGAGCCCGCAGCCACAGACGGGCGCTACATCTTCGGTGTATGGGATGGCAACGTGAAAACCGCCTCCATCTCGCAGACCGTTAACAACCTACCTGCAGGCAAGTATCGTCTTACGGTCGATATGCATGCCTCCAACCGTACCAACGCTATTCGCGTGGGCGACCAATGCGTTTTCGCAGGAGAACAACAAGGTTTCTTTCGCGACCAAGTGAATGCACCTGGCTCTAATGACGCTTATGCCATGCAGACTATCAGCGTAGATTTCGAGCAGACAACCGACAACACGCCTATCACGATTGGAGTAAGCACAGCCAACGCCACAACTGAAACATGGTTCAAGATTGATAATTTCCGCCTGTTCCATCTGGATTACTTAACACCAGGTGATGTTACGAATGAAGGTGAGGTTAGCGTGGCTGATGTGATTGCATTGGCTAACATTCTCTTGAGTAAGAGCACCGCGGGATACAACCTTGATGCCGCCGATGTGAATGGTGACCAAGAGATTAACCTCAAGGATATTACGACTTTGGTGAATATAATTCTCGGTAAGTAGTAACCGATATCATAAACGAAATAGGGTGTGTCAGTTTTTCTTGACACACCCTATTTCTATTCGTATGATTTAATTTCTATTTCGTCATGGCATAAACCACATCCATCACCTTCTTGCCTATCTCATCGGCAGCCTCCATCGTAGCGGCCTCGCTATAGACACGGATGATGGGTTCGGTATTCGACTTGCGAAGGTGCACCCACTTGTCGGGGAAATCTATCTTCACACCGTCAATATCATTTACCTCTTCATCCTTGTACATTTCCTTCACTTTCGCCAATATGGCATCCACATCCGTATCGGGTGTCAAGTCAATACGGTTCTTGGCTATTTGATAGGGAGGATAAGTGGCGCGTAGTTCGCTCACTTTCATACCCCGTTTGGCTAGATAAGTCAGGATAAGGGCTATACCAACCAAAGCATCACGACCATAATGGGCCGCAGGATAGATGACTCCGCCGTTACCTTCACCGCCAATGACAGCATGAGTATCTTTCATCTTCGTCACGACATTCACCTCGCCCACAGCCGCAGCATTGTACTCGCAACCGTATCGGCGTGTCACATCGCGCAAAGCACGGGTTGAACTGAGGTTCGACACCGTATTGCCAGGTGTATGCTGTAATACATAATCGGCAACGGTCACCAATGTATATTCCTCGCCATACATTGTTCCGTCCTCGCAGAACAAGGCCAGGCGGTCTACATCCGGGTCAACTACAAAGGCAATATCATAGCCTCCCTTCTGCATCAATGCTTTAATGTCACTCAAGTTCTTCTCCAATGGTTCTGGATTATGCTGAAAATCGCCCGTGGGTTCACCATACAGGGTCGTCACAGTCTTTACGCCAAGTTGCTCCAGCAATTTCGGCAGGATGACACCACCCACGGAATTTACCGTATCTAACGCCACACGAAAGTTTGCCTTACGGATAGCATCCACATCCACCAGTTCCAGTGCTTTCACCATATCGATGTGCTTCTGGTCATAGCTATCATCCTCGATAAACTTCCCCAGATGATCCACATCGGCATATTCAAAATCCTCGGCTTCGGCGATGCGAAGTACCTCAGACCCTTCCGCGGCATCCAAAAATTCACCCTTCTCGTTCAACAATTTCAGTGCATTCCACTGACGGGGATTGTGACTTGCCGTTAAGATGATACCGCCACAGGCACCTGCCATCGTCACGGCAATCTCTGTAGTCGGCGTAGAGGCCAAGCCGATATATACAACATCAAAGCCCATCCCCATTAGTGTACCACACACTACATTCTTCACCATCTCGCCAGAGATGCGTGCATCGCGACCCACCACGATTTTGTTGCTCTTTACCTTTGTAGTCCTACGAATAAGTGTAGCGTATGCCGTAGTGAATTTCACAATGTCCAAGGGATTTAGCGTATCGCCTGTCTTGCCCCCAATAGTTCCCCGTATGCCGGAGATTGATTTTACCAGTGTCATATCTTATTTATGTTTTACGCACGCACGTTTCCTTATTTTATATATTTAAGCGGTTACAAAAGTACGGTAAAATTCGGAAATCCCCAAAATATTGCCGTGATTTAGTCTAAAGCCTTGCATACCCGAGATTTTATCACTATATTTACACCGAGAAATGCAAATACAACAAATATTTATAACATCATGAGACTTAAAACAATTCTACTGGGTGTCACGCTTTTAACAGCATCCACCCTCAAGGCACAGGACAACATTATCACCGTGCAAACGGCAAAACCTGGCGCCCCTGTACAACCAACCATGTACGGTATTTTCTTTGAGGACATCAACTTTGCTGCCGATGGTGGACTATATGCAGAGTTAGTAAAGAACCGCTCTTTCGAGTTCACCCCCGATCCCTTATTGGGATGGCAAGCCTTCGGTAAAGTGGAAATCTGCGACGACGGTCCTTTCGACCGCAATCCTCACTATGCCCGTCTTATCACCATGGGACACAACGATTGGTGGACAGGACTGGTAAACGAAGGCTTCTTCGGCATCGGCGTCCAGAAGGGAGCCGACTATCGCTTTTCTGTCTATGCACGTGTACCCGATGGTCGTCCGCAGATTCTTCGCGTACAATTGATAGAACCTTATACACAGGGAGAGCACCAAAATTTTGCACAAACCGACATCAAGGTAACTTCTGCCGATTGGCAGAAATATACCGCTATTATTCGTAGCCCCAGAACAGTCGATAAGGCACAGCTCCGTCTGTTCCTCTGCGAAGAGAATGGAAGAAGTGGCCGAGGCGCAATGGATATAGAGCATGTTAGCCTGTTTCCTGTTGACACTTGGAACGGGCACGAGAATGGGATGAGAAAGGACCTCGCCCAAGCTTTGGCCGACATGAAACCTGGCATATTTCGTTTCCCAGGTGGATGTATCGTCGAGGGCGTCACACTAGAAAACCGCTATAATTGGAAAAATAGTGTAGGTCCCGTCGAAAATCGTCCCTACAACAAAAATCGTTGGGAAAGCACCTTCACCAGCCGTTTCTATCCCGACTACTTCCAGTCATATGGGCTTGGTTTCTATGAATTCTTTTTACTTAGTGAGGAGATTGGTTCAGAACCGCTTCCCGTACTGAATGTAGGTATGGCATGCCAATACCAGAATTGGGATGACGAATCTGCACATGCCGAGGCTACAGAAGAGGGTCTGCGTGAATACATCGACGATTGTCTCGACCTTATCGAGTTTGCCAATGGATCCACCTCTACGAAGTGGGGAAAATTGCGTGCCGACATGGGACACCCAGCTCCGTTCAATATGAAGTTCCTCGGCATCGGCAACGAACAGTGGGGGGATTTCTACTTCCGCCGTGTTAAGATTGTAGCAGACGCTGTGCGTCGTGCCCATCCCGAAATAAAGATTATCGGCACCAGTGGTCCCGACTCTGAGGGACACAACTTTGAAATCGGTTGGGAAGCCATGAAGCGGCAAAAGGCCGATTTGGTTGACGAGCATTTCTATCGTCCCATCAATTGGTTCAAGAACGAATGGAATCGTTATGATAAGTACGACCGTAAAGGTCCAAAGGTCTTTGCTGGCGAATATGCTTGTCATGATAGAGGTAAGAAATGGAACCACGCTGGGGCTAGCATCTACGAGGCTGCCTTCATTACGGGTATCGAGCGTAATGCCGATGTTGTCCACATGGCAACCTATGCTCCCTTGTTTAGTCATGTCGATGGTTGGCAGTGGCGTCCCGACATGATTTGGTTCGACAATTTGCGTGTAGCATGTTCGGCAAGCTATTGGGTACAGGCTTTGTTTGCCCAAAACAAGGGAACCCATGTCTTGCCCGTTAAAAACAGCAATTTCCCCGCTAAGGGTGAAGACGGGGTTTTGGCCTCTGCTGTGTTGGACAAAACAACTGGCGAATATATAGTAAAAGCAGCCAACACCTGCGATACACAGAAACAGCTGGATATCCATCTCGAGGGTATTAAGAAGATTTCCGACGCTAAAGTTATCCTGCTCGACTTAAGCCAGTATGATTTGGAAAACACCGTAGATAATCCGCATGCCATCGAGCCCAAAGAAATGCCCTTGCAGCAGATAGGGAATGGCGGGAATTCTATCGCCTTTCAACTCCCGGCCAAGTCGTTTGCCGTCTTCAAAATAAAAAAATAAGGGGCAAAATGCAATTTTCTCTGCAAAAAGTTTGGAAGGAATAGCTTTTTGTACCTATCTTTGCTCTCGGTAAAGATTTCTTCATGATTGGTAAGAGGATTCCGACAAGTTCGTCTTGTCGGGATTCTTTTCTTAATTTGGCCTATGGAGAATCTGCCAAGAAAGACACAAAACAACAAAAACATAAAATAATATAAGACTATGGCATACATGTCACAAAAAGGCTATGATAATCTCGTAGCCGAACTGCAGCACTTAGAGAGTGTGGAACGCCTCGCTGCCAGTGCCGCTATTGCAGAAGCCCGCGACAAGGGTGACTTGAGCGAGAATGCGGAGTATGACGCCGCAAAGGAAGCTCAAGCAAAATTGGAGAACAAGATTGCACTACTCAAGCAAACCATCCTAGATGCCAAAATCATCGACACCAAAAACATGGATACCAGTAGTGTACAGATTCTCTGCACCGTGGGACTGAAGAATACCAAAAACGGTATGCAGATGAAATACACTATCGTGAGCGAAACCGAGGCCAACTTGCGCGAGGGTAAAATCAGTGTGGGCACGCCCATCGCACAAGGTCTATTGGGCAAGAAAGTTGGCGACATCGTGAGCATCAAGGTTCCTGCTGGTACCGTAGAACTGGAAATTACAAGCATCTCTTTTGACCTATGACAATCTTTTCAAAGATAGTTGCGGGTGAGATACCCAGCTACAAATGTGCCGAGAACGACCACTTCTACGCATTTCTCGACATCAACCCTTTGGCTAAAGGACATACTTTGGTCATACCCAAGCGTGAGGTAGATTATATCTTCGATCTTACCGATGAGGAAATTGCCGCCATGCAGGTCTTTGCTAAGCATGTGGCTATTGCCATTCGCAAGGTTCTTCCCTGTATCAAGGTCGGACAGGCAGTACTCGGTCTCGAAGTACCCCATGCTCACATCCACCTCGTACCCATGCAGAGCGAGGGCGACCTCAACTTTGCTAATCCTAAGAAGCAATTTACGCCCGAGGAAATGCAGCAAACTGCAGATGCGATACGCAAGGCGTATGAAAATTAAACAAAAATGGATCACAACTATTGCCTGATTCTGGCTGGAGGCGTAGGTAGTCGCCTATGGCCCATGAGCCGCACTAGTCGTCCCAAGCAGTTTATTGATATTTTTGGTACGGGTCGTACCCTTTTACAGGAAACATACGACCGCTTTGCGCGGTTTATGGATCCCAGCCACATCTATATTTCCACCAACGCCGGTTATCTGCCTTATATTTACGAACAGTTACCGCAAGTGAATGATGAGCATATTCTCGAAGAGCCTTTGCACCGTGGCACTCTTGCCAGTGCAGCCTGGGGTACCGTTGTCATTAAGAAAGTCGATTCCGAGGCCAACCTCATCGTATCCCCTTCCGACCAAATTATCCTCAACGAAGATGTTTTCCAAGCCGATGTGCGCCAGGCTCTACAATTTGTGTCATCAGACGAGCGTCTGATGGTCATGGGCATACGCCCCACACGCCCTGAAACAGGATATGGCTATATACAGATTGGCGACGACACCGACACTGCCCAAGTAGCACGCGTAAAGACCTTCACCGAGAAGCCAGAACAACAATATGCCGAAATATTCCTACAAGACGGTAGTTTCCTTTGGAATACAGGTATCTTTCTTTTCAAGGTCGATGCCATGTTGCATACCATCTACCAACTCGTGCCCGAGTATCAAATTGAGATACCCAAAATGATGGAAGAGGCAAAAACTGCAGATCCCAGGTTCTTACCCGGATTCTTCAGCGTATTGCCAAAACTCAGTATTGATATGAGCATCATGGAGAAGAGCAACAATGTCTTTGTCTATAAAAGCAGTTTCGGATGGGCTGACCTCGGTTCATGGGGAACCCTTAGCGAGAGTCATGAGGCAGACGCCAATGGCAACTTGCTCCTTGACACAAAAGCTCTATTGTCTAATAGCCATGGCAATGTCATCCGTATGCCTAAGAACCATGTTGCTGTTATCGATGGGCTTGAGAACTTCGTAGTGGTCGAAGAAGGCGATGTTCTCATGATTTGCCCTAAGGACCGTTCTGCCACCATGCGTCGCATGATGACTGAGGCACAAACCCAACTTAATATCGAGTAAAAATAAAGTCGTGCCAACCATATGTTGTGATGAACCTTCCATATAATGAATCCGCCCGAGCCTATGACAGACTCGGGCGGACTCGTTATTCATTATTTACTTTCAACAACAGCGTTGCGGACTTAAGTCCTCGTACCTTAGCCGTAATTCTTATTATTCCCGAGTTTGAAGTAGCCTGAACAATGGTCGTTAGTTGGCCAGCATAGGCATGATGACGAGGCTGTTGGAACAAATCAAGACAAGTGGGGTCGCCATTAGCAGCAGCAAGGAAACGGCCAGAGCCCTGAACGGAGAATTCCACCAGAGGAGTAGCTTCGGGACAAAGATTCCCATCGCGGTCCACCACACTAACTGTAACATAGGACAACGGAGCATCCTGTCCTGTCTCAAAAGAAAGAGTTCGGCTGTCGGTGGCAAGCACAAGATGATGAGGACGACCTGCCGTTCGAACAGTTTGTTCCCCCATGACTGAACCATCAGCATTATAGGCCACTACGCGCAACTCACCTGGTTCATAGCATACATCCGTCCACATCAACCGATAACGACGCTGGCGCCACAACGGGTCGCCCGAGAGACGAGCCGCCTCGCTCTCCTCGCGTGTATATTTATGTTGTATTCCCTGACTCCGTCCATTTACAAATAGTTCGGCGCTTGGAGCATTGGTATAAACAAATATAGGAGTCACTTGTCCTTCGCGCCCTGGCCATGTCCAGTGAGGCAAAATATGTAAGGTCGGTTCGTCCGGAAGCCAATGACCCCGATAAAGCCAATAACGGTCCTTAGGCAAAGAGGCTAAATCGATGATACCAAACAAACTGGAATGACTGGGCCAAGCATCGGTATCATAGGGAGTTGGTTCGCCTAAATAATCGAAACCCGTCCATACAAACTGTCCAAGTGTCCATGGATAATCCTCGGCCATAGCAAAATCTTCATCGGGTAGATTGCTCCACGAACAGGCTTCAAGGTCATAGCCCGACGATTGGTGGTTATCGTGCATCACACCTCGTTTGGGTAGTGCGGGAAACATATAAGTTCCGCGACTGCTGACGGTACTACTGGTCTCACTACCCAATATTAGATGCTGGGGCAATGTATCATAGGCCTGCTGGTATTTATGCGTACGATAGTTGAAACCTGGAATATCCAGCATAGCAGCAAAGCCGTTTTTCAACACCGCATCCACCTGATCCATACCACAGGTTACAGGGCGTGTCGGGTCTTCACGATGGCAGATGTCCTGTAAATATTTCGCCACACGATAGCCCTCGGCTTTCCATTGGGTTGGCACCTCATTACCTATGCTCCACATCACTACCGAGGGATGATTGCGATACTGATGCAACATATTCACCATGTCGCGTTCCGCCCATTCAGCAAAGAAACGATGGTAGCCATTTTTGCATTTAGCAACATCCCACTCGTCGAAAGGCTCAAGCATCATCATAAAGCCCATCTCATCACACAGTTCCACCAACTCAGGTGCAGGCATATTATGACTGGTTCGAATAGCATCGCAACCCATTTGCTTAAGCATTTCCAACTGGTGACGAATGGCATTGCGGTTGACGGCAGCCCCAAGCGGGCCAAGGTCATGATGAAGACACACACCTCGAAACTTACGCGGTTGTCCGTTCAGAAAGAAGCCCTTATCCACGAGCCACTCGATGCTACGGATACCGAAGCGTATTGCATAGGTATCCACAATACTATCGCGCAGGTAGATACTATAGTATGCCGTATATAGATGAGGCGTTTCGGGTGACCAAAGCAATGGGCGAGGAATCTCGAAGTGTTGCTCCCGTATAGTCCCCTCCTGCGTAGCCACCACACAACCATCTGGGTCAACAATCCTTGTACGGATAAGTACCGGCTTATCTTCAGCCTGCTCCAGTGTAACGGCCAAAACCGCCTCTGCACGATCGGCAGAAACATAAGGTGTTGTAATATGTACTCCCCAAACTGCCACATGGGTGTCGGCGGTCGTAATCAGGCGCACATTGCGATAAAGTCCTGCCCCCGAATACCAACGGCTGCTCTGCTCCCGATTCTCCAAGCGTACGGCAAGCGTATTGGGAGTACCGTCGCGATGCACATAAGATGATACATCGACATAAAATGAATTGTAACCATACGGCCAAAAGACGACCTCACTGCCATTGACGAATACATGAGCCTCGCTCATAGCACCATCAAATACCAGTGTAACATTACCCGACGAAGGAGCGACGAAAGTGGTACGATACCATCCCACCCCAATATAAGGCAATCCGCCCGAACGCCCTGTCTTCCATGTCGCAACCGATTCCCCATTTTGTCGGACAGCCACTTTCTGCAAATCCCACTGACGGTCGAACGGTCCTGTGATGGCCCAGTCATGAGGAATAGTCACAGACTGCCAGTCATCATCAATGAAATAAGGAGATTCCGCTCCTTCCACCTCTCCGAGATGGAACTTCCAATCCTGCTTGAGCAGGGTTTCCTGCCGCTGGGCGCGGACAAGCATTGTTGTTAGAAGTAAAAGGGAGAAAAACAGCGTTCGTTTCATATCTGATTCGTTTTATGAAACAAATATAATGATTATTCGGCAATTCTTTTATATATTTGTCCTTGAAATAAACTCTTATCACCATGAATGTCGGTTTTCAACTGCCCTACCACACCCAATGGGGCGAAAGCGTAGCCGTAAACCTTACTTGGAAAACAAAGGCCGGTAAAGAAGAATGCACCCAAGTATTCCTTTCCACCAACGATGGCGAGTTATGGCGCGGAGAAATTGTCGTACCCAACGGCGTTACTGATATACATTACCAATACACCATCCAAACGGAGGAAGAGGTGGTACGCAAGGAATGGGGCATGATACCCCGCACACTCTGTCTGCCCAAGTGTACCAACCGTATGCTCTGCATTGACCGATGGCGCGACCAGCCTGAAAACACTTTCCGTTATACCAGTGCTTTCACCGAAGCCTTTGTAAGGACTCCAAAGGGAGAATGGAATATTGAAGAAGGCAAACTCACTTTCCGCGTATTTGCCCCCGAAGTCCCTGAAGGGCAAACCTTGGCTGTACTGGGCAATCTACCGATTCTTGGCGAATGGCAAGCCGGCAGAGAAATCAGGCTGACTCCAATCGGGCCAAACGAATGGGCTTTCGACATTGACATGGATAGTTTTGAAGGAACTTTGGAATACAAGTTTCTGACCTTGGACAATACAACAGGACAACTGGGCACATGGGAAATGCACGATAACCGATACTTCACCCGTCCATTTACCGAACGAGGGATGACGGTCGTAACAGAAGAAGAACCCATACGACTACCTTTTGCTGATTGGCGTGGAGCAGGGTGTGTGATTCCTGTATTCAGTCTGAGAAGTGAACATAGTTTCGGTGTAGGCGATTTCGGCGACTTGCGTCGCATGGTCGATTGGGTAGCCATGACAGGACAGCGCGTATTGCAAATTCTCCCTATAAACGACACGACCATGACTGGGAAATGGACGGATTCCTATCCCTACAATAGCATCAGTATTTATGCCCTACATCCCATCTATGCCGATTTAGAGTCCCTGCCCCCATTGAAAAATGTCAAACTACGGGCAAAGTTCAAAACCGAGCAGAAAAGGCTGAATGCCGATGCCCAAATGGACTATGAACAGGTGATAGCCAGCAAGAAAGAATACCTGTCCCTGCTATATCGACAGGAATGGAAGAACACGAAAGACGACAAAGATTATAAAGAGTTCTACGAAGCAAACAAGGAATGGCTGATGCCATACGCAGCCTATTGCTATCTGCGAGACAAGTACGAGACTCCCGACTTCCGTCACTGGGGTGCTATGAGTAAATATAGCATCACAAAGGTTAGAAGCTTAAAGAAGGAAGGGACGGAAAGCAACGATGAAATGGATAAAAACTATTATATCCAATATATCCTACATACCCAATTGCTTGCCGCTCGCAATCATGCACGCGAGAAGGGAGTCGTGCTAAAAGGCGATATTCCTATTGGTATCAGTTCTTCAAGTGTGGAGGCATGGACCGAACCGCACTACTTCAATCTGGACGGACAGGCTGGAGCACCGCCCGACTACTTCAGTGTCAACGGGCAGAACTGGGGATTTCCCACCTACAACTGGGAAGCCATGTTGGCAGATGGTTGTAAATGGTGGCGACGACGGTTCGAAAAGATGGCAACCTACTTTGATGCTTTCCGCATCGACCATGTTCTGGGTTTCTTCCGCATCTGGGAGATACCTGACCATAGCGTTCACGGACTATTGGGACAATTCTCCCCTGCACTTCCCATGAGCATCGATGAAATCGAGAGTTTCGGTCTCCCTTGGCGTGAACAGACCTACACCACGCCCTACATTACCGACCGCATCATCCACCGCGTATTCGGAGATGACAGTTCGGATGTACGACGGCTCTATCTCGACGCATCAGGCACGGGGCACTATACCCTAAAGCCCGAATACGATACTCAGCGCAAAGTTCAGACGGCCTTTGCCGAGAAGAAAGGTGCACACAACGAGGCCATTCGGGATGGATTGTATCGACTCATCAGCAATGTCCTGTTCCTCCACGACCGTCACGACCCTAACCTCTATCATCCACGCATTAACGCCCAACAGGACTTTTTGTACGAAGACCTCGGTGATTGGGAGAAAGATGCTTTCAATCGCATACACGAACACTTCTTCTACCACCGCCACAACCAGTTCTGGTACGAAGAAGCCATGAAGAAACTTCCCGTATTAGTAGGGACTACACGGATGCTTGTTTGCGCCGAGGACTTGGGCATGATACCCGAATGTGTGGGATGGGTCATGAATGCCCTAAAAATACTGACTTTAGAGATTCAGACTATGCCAAAATCTCCATGGCGGAACTTTGCCAACCTCTGGGAAAATCCTTATGTCAGTGTGGCAACCATCAGTACACACGACATGCCGACCATGCGCGAATGGTGGGACGAACAACGCGAAACGGCACAGCAATACTACAACCAGATACTTTATCACGATGGACAAGCCCCCCACCCAATGTCTGCAGACATTGCCGAGGAGATTATAAGTCGTCATCTGGAAAGCCCATCTATGCTGTGTTTGTTGAGCCTTCAAGACTGGTTGGCAATTGATGAGAAAGTGCGTTATCCCAACCCCGAAGCCGAACGCATCAATGTTCCTGCCAACCCACGGCATTACTGGCGCTATCGTATGCATCTGACCATAGAGCAACTGATAGCCAGTACGGCTCTAAACGAGAAGATACGGGGACTAATAAGAAGTTTCGGAAGATAAAACAAAGAGGGCAACCAAATAGTTGCCCTCTTTGTTTTTGTAGCGGGAAAGGGACTTGAACCCTTGACCTTCGGATTATGAATCCGACGCTCTAACCAGCTGAGCTATCCCGCCATCCTTCGCAAATGCGACTGCAAAGGTAGAGCAAAAATCCGAATCCGCAAAGAAAAGCAACTATTTTTTCATTAATTAACGCCCAAATACTTCGGTCATCGCTAATTTCTTCGTACCTTTGTTCGTCTATTGCGCACATACGCACGACGCACGCATACACATGAGAGTACTGAAGCGGTTAGACCTGTTTATTTTGAAGGCGTTTCTGCAACTATTTGCAGCAACCTTTGTGATATGCCTGTTCGTCTTTATGATGCAATACACCTGGCGATATATCGACGAACTTATCGGCAAAGGGCTCTCCACGGCTGTATTGTCCCGCTTCTTCTGGTATATGGGATTGACATTGATTCCCGTAGCACTAATGCCTGCCATTCTGTTGGCTTCACTCATCACCTTCGGCAACATGGGAGAGAAACTGGAAGTTCTGTCCATGAAAGCAGCCGGTATTCCCCTGTTGCGAATCTTACAGCCCCTTATCATACTCGTATGCCTGCTGAGCATTGGCAGTTTTTACTTCCAGAACAAGGTTACCCCCGAAGCCGCAAAGCAGTTGGGTGCACTGGTATGGTCCATGAAGCAGAAATCACCAGAACTCGACATTCCCGAAGGAATCTTCTATAGTGAAATTCCGAATTTGAATATCTATGTCGAGAAGAAAGACAAAAATACGGGTATGCTTTACGGTGTGATGATATATACCAACGGAAGTACACAAGAAGAAACACAAATCGTACTTGCCGACTCTGCCAAGTTACAGGGTACAGAAGACAAGATGCACCTAATGCTCACCCTGTACAATGGAGAGCGTTTCCGCAATATGGACAGCCGAAGTGCCAATATGATGAAGGCCGAAGTTCCCTATATGCGCGAAACCTTCACCCACGAGATAGACCTTATCGACTTTGATGGAAACTTCAATGTCATGGATGCATCGCTGTTTGCAGGCAATGCACAAACCAAAGACCTGAAGAGCATTCAACTGGGTATTGACTCGCTGAACCACCTCATCGACAGCACGGGACATGCCGTTTACGACATGCAATTACAGGGAGTCATGCAACGACAATGGAAGGCCAGCATAAAAGATTCCCCGAAAGTGGCTGCACAGATTAGCGACATACAACCCTTCGATTCACTCTACAAGGCACTCAGTCATGAAGAGTTGCAGAATACCTTCCGCTCTGCAACAGCGAAAGTACGACAACTGGGGACTGAATACGAGTTTCGCGCCCTCATCTCCAACGAGGACAATAACTCTCTCCGAAAGCACTATGTGGAAAAGCACAAGAAGTACACCATGTCTTTGGCTTGTCTGATATTCTTTTTCATCGGGGCTCCTTTGGGGGCTATCATCCGCAAGGGAGGACTCGGTATGCCCGTCATTATCAGCGTGAGCATTTTCATTTTCTACTATATCGTGAATGTCAGTGGAGAGAAGATGGCCAAGACCGGACAATGGTACATTCCCTTTGGCGTATGGTTGAGCAGTATGGTTCTAGCACCCATCGGCATCTTCCTTACCTACAAGTCGAACCAAGACTCTGCAGTATTCAACATCGAAGGCTACCGTATGTTCTTTATGCATCTACTGGGGCTTCGTGAATCACGAAAGCTCAATCGCAAAGAGGTCATTATCAAAGACCCCGACTACAAACAGATATGCACTGCACTTGTCCAACTCCAAAATGACTGTCAAGCGTATGTAACCGAAAAACATCTCATCCGGATGCCCAACTATAAAAAATTGTTCTTTGAATACGAGGAGGACACGGCAGTCCAGGATATCAACACACGCCTTGAGGACATCGTGGAAGAACTACACAACAGCCGAGATGCGGTCATACTGGGTGCACTGAACGAGCTACCCATATTAGTACCAGATGCTCATACACGCCCTTTTCGCGATGTACGCTACAACAAAATCGCAGGCCTGTTCTTTCCCCTCGGACTGTTTTTCTACCTGCGTATTTGGCGTTATCGCGTGCGCCTGCGCAATGACATGGGCACCATACAGAAGCAAGCCCAAACTATCATAGAAAGAATTGAGAATAAAATCCTAAACGAGATATGAACGAGATACTGAGCAATATCGAAAATGCCATCGAAGACTTCCGTCAAGGCAAGTTCGTGATTGTCGTAGATGATGAAGACCGGGAAAACGAAGGTGACTTTATTACCGCAGCCGAAACCATTACCGCAGACAAGGTAAACTTCATGCTACAGAACGGACGCGGTGTACTCTGCGCCCCTATCACCATCGGTCGGGCCGAAGAGTTGCAACTGCCCCATCAAGTGGAAGAAAATACTTCGATGCTGGGCACACCCTTCACCGTCACCGTTGACCTTTTGGAAGGATGTTCTACGGGAGTAAGTGCGCATGATCGTGCCGAAACCATTCGCGCCTTGGCCGACCCTAACCGGAAGCCGGAAGACTTTGGTCGCCCTGGGCATATCAATCCCCTTTATGCACAAGACAAAGGCGTACTCCGTCGAGCCGGACATACCGAAGCCGCCATCGACTTGGCACGACTGGCAGGCATGCAACCTGCTGCCGCCCTTATTGAAATCCTAAACGAGGACGGAACGATGGCACGACTACCTGAACTAAAACAGGTAGCCGCCCAGCACAACATCCGTATCATCAGCATTAAGGACCTTATCAGTTATCGTCTGCAACGCGAGTCTCTGGTCGAGAAAGGCATCGAGGCAGATATGCCCACCGAATACGGACACTTCCGCATCATTCCTTTCCGTCAGAAGAGCAACGGGCTGGAACATGTCGCTTTGTTCAAGGGGGAATGGAAACAAGACGAACCCATCTTGGTACGCATGCACTCCAGTTGTATGACAGGAGACATATTCGGTAGTCGTCGCTGCGACTGTGGAGAACAACTACACAAAGCCATGAAACTCATCGAAAAAGAAGGAAAAGGCGTTGTGGTCTATCTCAATCAAGAAGGTCGCGGCATCGGATTGATGAATAAGATTGCCGCCTACAAACTACAGGAGCAAGGAGACGACACGGTGGATGCCAACATACACCTCGGTTTCCAACCCGACGAACGCGACTATGGTGTCGGTGCCCAGATACTTCGCAGTCTGGGAATCACCAAAATCCGTCTTATCACCAACAACCCCGTTAAGCGGGTAGGCCTGGAAGGCTATGGACTGGAAATCGTCGAGAATGTACCCATCGTTATTGAGCCCAACGAATACAACCGTCGCTATTTGGAAACCAAGAAGAACAGAATGGGACATAAACTTTGAAGATTGAAAAGTTAAAATTAGATATAACATGGAAACAAAACTTTCAGAGAGACTAAACAGGCTGTCGCCCAGCGCTACGCTGGCCATGAGTCAGCGTAGTGGAGAACTAAAGGCGCAAGGCATCGACATCATCAACATGAGTGTCGGAGAACCCGATTTTAATACGCCAGACCACATCAAGCAGGCTGCCATCAAGGCTGTCGAGGACAACTGGAGTCGATACTCCCCCGTCCCCGGCTATCCTGGTTTGCGCCAGGCTATCGTGGATAAGTTGAAGCGGGAAAACGGATTGGATTACACCCCTGCACAGATTCTTTGTTCCAATGGTGCCAAGCAGAGTGTTTGTAACACCATCATGGCCCTCGTAAACGAAGGTGATGAGGTCATCATCCCTGCACCCTACTGGGTAAGTTACCCCCAGATGGTTCTATTGGCAGACGGAAAACCCGTCTATATCGAAGCAGGCATCGAGCAGGACTTCAAGATTACGCCCGAGCAGTTGGAGGCCGTCATTACACCTAAAACGCGTGCCCTTATCCTCTGCTCTCCCAGCAACCCTACGGGAGCCGTATATAGTCGCAAAGAATTGGAAGGACTAAAGAATGTCTTACTCAAGCACGAGCGTGTCATTGTTATTGCTGACGAGATTTACGAGCACATCAACTATGTGGGCGAGCATGCTTCCATGGCTCAATTCCCCGAAATCAAGGATCGAGTGGTAATCATCAATGGTGTAAGTAAGGCATACGCCATGACAGGCTGGCGTATTGGATTCATCGCCGCCCCAGAATGGGTAGTGAAAGGCTGCAACAAATTGCAGGGACAATACACCAGTGGTCCGTGTAGCGTAAGCCAGAAGGCTGCCGAGGTCGCCTTTGCTGGACCGCAGGAATGTGTTGAAGAAATGCGCCAGGCATTCGAGCGCCGTAAGAACCTGATTGTCAAATTAGCTAAGGAAATTCCCGGATTGGAAGTAAACGACCCGCAGGGTGCTTTCTATCTCTTCCCCAAATGCAGCAGTTTCTTTGGCAAGCGCGATGGCGACCGCGTGATAAACACCAGTAGCGACCTCGCCATGTATTTGCTCGAGGTAGGTCATGTGGCAACCGTTGGCGGCGATGCCTTCGGTTCACCCGAGTGTTTCCGTATGAGTTATGCTACCAGCGACGAAAACATCATCGAAGCCTTGCGCCGTATCAAGGAAACCTTAGCAAGACTTAAGCAATAAGGGATTAGAACTGGAATGAACAAGACCCAACTGATACGAAACCTGTTTGTGCCTCGCCAGAAAGTGCTCGACCGCTACACAACGGAGGCCGAAACTCTGCAACGCAAAGTATTAGCACGCCTCATTGGAAAAGGGCGTAAAACCTTGTGGGGTTGGGAACACGGTTTCGATGAGGTTCGCGACTATGACTCGTTTGTCAGGTCTTCGTCCGTCAACGACTACGATGACCTAAAGGACTACATCGACCGCATGCGCCATGGTGAAAAGGATGTATTATGGCCAGGGCAAGTGCGGTGGTATGCAAAGTCGAGCGGCACGACAAACGACAAGAGCAAATTCATTCCCGTCACAGGCGACGCCTTACGCGACACACACTATCAGGGCGGGAAGGATGCCGTGGTCTGGTATCTCCGCAACAACCGCCTGAGCCGAATCTTCGATGGAAAAGCGCTGATACTTGGTGGCAGTCATGCGCCGAACTACAATCTGCCCCATTCGTTGGTAGGCGACCTTAGTGCTATTCTTATCGAAAACATCAATCCCTTAATCAACCTTATTCGCATCCCCAGAAAGGAGACAGCCCTGCTCAGCGATTTCGAACAGAAGCGCGACCGCATAGCACAAGAGGCCCTACACAAGAATGTAACGAACCTCAGCGGTGTGCCCTCATGGATGCTGTCGGTACTGACACGGGTAATGGAAATCTCTGGCAAGGCACATTTGGAGGAAGTCTGGCCCAACCTGGAAGTATTCTTCCACGGAGGTGTCGCCTTCACACCTTATCGCAAACAATACCAGCAACTCATTACCAGTGCCAAGATGAATTACATGGAGACCTACAATGCCAGCGAAGGATTCTTCGGGCTACAAGACACCCCCAGCGACTCTGCTATGAGCCTGATGGTGGACTACGGAGTGTTCTATGAGTTCATCCCGATGGAAGAACTGGGAAAAGACCACCCTGACATGGTTCCGCTTTGGGGTGTGAAGACCGACCAAAACTATGCTATGGTCATCAGTACATCGAGTGGATTGTGGCGCTATATGATTGGCGATACGGTTCGATTCACAAGTGTGAACCCCTATAAGTTCATCATCACGGGAAGAACCAAAAGTTTCATCAATGCTTTTGGCGAAGAACTCATCGTAGATAATGCCGAGAAAGGGCTTGACATCGCCTGCCGTGCTACAGGGGCAGAGGTTCGGGAATACACTGCCGCACCCATATTCATGGACGAGAACGGAAAATGCAGACACCAATGGCTCATTGAGTTCTCACACAAACCCGAGGACTTGGAAAACTTTGCCGAGCTGTTGGACAAGGCTCTGCAATCCCTCAACTCCGACTACGAGGCAAAACGATACAAGAATATCACGCTGCAGAGACTTGAGATTATTCCTGCCAGACAAGGACTTTTCGACGATTGGCTACGGAAACAGGGGAAACTCGGTGGACAGCACAAGGTACCACGCCTCAACAACCACAGGAAGATTATTGAGAGTATATTAGAAACTCAAACAGAATGAATATACTAAATAAACTTCGCGCTCAATTCCAAAAAGTATTCGCTCCCCTCTCTTTAAGGGAGGGGTTGGGGATAGGTCTTTCCTTGCTCTTCGTGGCTTGCGCCAGCATCGGTACGCCCGACGGTGGTCCCTACGATGAAACACCACCAAAAGTTGTTCAATCTACGCCCAAAAACAAGGCTACGAACAACAACCGGCGAAAAATAAACATACTCTTCGACGAATACATCAAGATTGAGAACGCAAGCGAGAAGGTTGTCGTATCACCTCCACAAAAGGAAATGCCCAACATTCGTACTGTCGGCAAACAGGTGAAGATAGACCTGTACGACTCCTTACAGGCCAACACCACCTACACCATCGACTTCAGCGATGCCATCGTGGACAACAACGAAGGCAACCCGATGGGGCAATATACCTTCTCTTTCAGTACGGGTGCGACTATCGACACGATGGAAGTTTCTGGAACCATACTGAACGCCGAGAATCTGGAACCTATCAAAGGCATGTTGGTGGGATTACATGCAGCCGACTCCACATTCCACGACAGTCTGTTTACGACTACACCACTCATTCGTGTAGCACGAACCAACGGCAGTGGACGGTTCACCATCAAAGGTGTTAAGAATGGACGCTACCGTGTATATGCCCTGAAAGACATGGACGGCGACTACGCCTTCAGTCAAAAAAGCGAGGCACTCGCTTTCGACACAACAGTCTTCGAAACCATGCACAGGCCCGACATACGCCCCGACACCCTGTGGCACGACTCCACACACATCGACAAAATACGCATGGTGCCTTTCATCCATTACTATCCCGACAAGATTGTATTGCGGGCATTTCTGGAAGACGGACAGGAGAAACATCTGTTAAAGACAGAGCGACAGACACCTGACAACTTCACCCTTTACTTCACGGCGCCACAAGATAGTCTTCCTCGGATTGAGGGCATAGGATTCGATGCCGAGAAAGCCCTGCTGCCCGAACATTCCCTACACAACGACACCATTACCTATTGGATAACAGATACGGCGGTGGCTTATGCCGACACCATTAAGTTCAATATGACCTTTCCCGAAACAAACGAGGTCGGTATCGACACTCTCCGTACCGAATTGCTGGAACTGGTACCCAAGACCACCCATGCCAAATTAGAGAAGGAGCGGTTGAGGAACTCTGAAGAATGGGAGAAGCAGCGGGAGAAGCAACTCAAGAAGAAGAAAGGCGCAAAGGGATTGAACGAAGAAAACCCCTACGAACATACCTACCTATCACAACAAATCAAACCAGGTAGTACACTCGACCCCAACCAGAACCTCCTCGTCATCTTCAGCGAGCCCATCGAAGAAGTCGATATCAACAAGGTTCATTTCCGAGCCTATGTCGATTCCAACTATGTAGATGCCCCGTTCCTTTTTGAGCCCGTAGAGGGACAAATCCGACAATACCGTCTTTATGCCGAGTGGGAACCGCAAGGCAAATACCAACTAACCATAGACAGCATGGCCGTCAAGGGGGCACTTGGACACTATTCAAAGAAAGTGACCAACGAACTCCGTGTACGCTCGCTCAACGAATATGGTGCCATATTCATTCATCTCATTGGTGTGGAAGAAGGAGATACGACAGACTTCATCGTACAACTACTGAACAAAGGTGACAAGCCAGTTGCCGAACAGAAAGCCGTCAACGGACATGCCGATTTCTTCTACCTAAAACCCGGAGACTATTATCTCCGCATGTTTATCGACACCAACCAGAATGGGAAATGGGACACAGGCGAATACAGCAGCATGACACAACCTGAGGAGGTCTTCTATTTTCCGCGCCCCATCCCGCTACGCGCCCGCTTCGAGGTGGAGCAAGACTGGAACTTCCGTAGTATCGAACCCACTAAGCAAAAGCCGCTAGAAATAACCAAGCAGAAAGCCGACAAGGAAAAAAGCGTAAAGAATAGAAACAGCGAAAGAGAGAAAGCGAAGAAGTAAAACGCTTATGTTAAAACAAGTAAAAACGGCAAAAGTTGAATAAACACTTCAAATACTCCTCTGTCGTATAGCAAAAGCAAAGACAAACCAAACAAACAACTATACTATGAAACGACTGACCCTATTACTCATCTCGAGTTTCTCATTTATTCTATTCTTCTCAACATCCAGTACGGCTCAATGTCCTGTAACCAACAGTGCCTTTGAAAGCGGTGAGCGATTGGAATACAAGTTGTTCTTCAATTGGAAGTTCATCTGGAAGAAAGCCGGCACAGCCACCATGACCACAAAGAGCACAACATACAAAGGTACTCCGGCATTCCAGACCGACCTTATCACCCGAACAGAGAAAATCGTGGATAAGTGGTTCTGCATGCGCGATACGCTCTGCTCCATCTATTCCACCAACATTGTACCGCTTTACTATCGTAAGGGAGCCAACGAAGGTGGCAAATACCGCCTGAACGAAATCAACTATTCATATAGCGACGGACAGACCAAACTACACCAGTACTATCGCCACAGCAACGGAAATGTTGTCGTCACAGACAACACCGCCGTAGGTTGTGCCTACGATATGATTAGCATGATGATGCAGGCACGCTCGTACCATAGCAAAGACTTCACCGTCGGCCAGCGCATACCTTTCTTCTTTGCCGATGGCGACAAGGTAAAACAAGAATTCCTCATCTATCGGGGCATCAAGAATTTCACCACCGAAGGCACAAACATTACCTATCGCTGTCTGGTATTCTCCTACATGGAGAAAAGCAAGAAAAAAGAGAAGGAAGTGGTTAAGTTCTACATCACCGACGATGAGAATCACATTCCCGTGCGCCTCGACCTCAACCTTCGTTTCGGTACGGCCAAAGCATATCTCACCCGTGCCACAGGCCTGAGAAATCCCGAAACAAGTATCGTCAAAAAGTAATCCCGCTACAACCAGCCGGCTTCCTTGTACCACGCTACTGAGCGACGGACACCTTCTTCCAGAAGCACCTGCGGCTGATAGCCAAAGTCCTGACGGGCCGGTTCGATATCACATTGCCAGTTACGCTGTGCCAGGATATGGTATTTGTCGAGATTCAGGGTTGTCAGTTTACCCAAACGGTTGCATACAAAGCCATTCACTGCACATACCAGTCGGAGGAACCACAAGGGAGCCTTGATGTGTAGCACCCAAGGGTTACCCAGTTCCCGTTGCAGCAGGTCACTGAACTGTCGGCTGCCATAGACCTCTCCGTCACTCAGGAAGTAAGCCTTGCCCACAACCTCGGGAGCATCCAGCGTCTTATATACGGCCTGCACGACATCATCGACATAGACAAAGGTTATTTCCTGAGGACGATACCCCACGGCAAAGTCCACATGCTGTTTGATACTCTTTGCCATGATGAAGTAGTCGCGTTCTCTCGGTCCATATACTCCTGTCGGTCGCAGGATGACATAGGGGAAGTCCGTGAGTGTCTGCAAGAACTGCTCTGCCTGCCACTTGCTTTCGCCGTAGGCAGTATTGGGTTGCGGCACATCTCCTTTTCCGATGGGAGCATACACCCACGGATTATCCGAAGTCGCCTTGCGGACTGGAGTTTCGCGAATGGCGCCAAAGATACTCAACGAACTGACAAATACAAAGCGCTTGGGCACCATATCCTCTGCCATCAAGGCACGAATCAGATTCTTTGTGCCCTCCGTATTAGTTCTGAAAAAGCCCTCTCGGTCGATGCTCTTCGTTGCTCCCGCAGCGTGAACCACATAATCCCAGCCACGCCCCATCTGCTCCTTATAATCGTGCAACTGGCTCCGTAGTTTCTCATAGTCACCGAGGTCGAGTTGGGCAAACTTCATTCCCTCCTCTTTCAGATACTGACTGCTACTGGTCGAGCGCATGCCAGCCCACACCTCCAAGCCCTGTTCCAAGCCCTTGCTACAGATGAAACTGCCAATAAAACCACTGGCTCCAGTAACTAAAATTGTCTTCTTTTCCATTCTTTTACCGCTTTTCGGTACAAAGATAATGAATTTATCCTTATATTTGCGATAGCAACCTCTTAATCTTAATACAATGGCAAAAGGTAAGCACAAAGGCGCCAAGCGCATCACGAGGAAACAACTCTCGGCAATGTTAGAGAATCTGTTCGAAACACATACTGGCGAACGGTTCGAACTGAAGCAGATTTTCCGTATGCTCAACCTCGATACCCATCCGGCAAAGATATTGTGCATGGATATCTTGGACACCATGCTCATCGACGACTACATCACGGAGAAGCCCAGATACACCTTTGCGCTGAAACAGCAAAGCCTGACCGTAGAAGGCACCTTTACCCGAAAGGCCAACGGTAAAAACACCTTCACGCCCGACGGCGGGGGTAAGCCATTGCTCGTGGCCGAGCGAAACTCCATGCATGCCATGGACGGCGACCGTGTTCGTGTCACCATGATGGCCCGCCGCCGGAATCATGTCCGCGAAGGCATGGTGACCGAGATTGTGAAACGCGCAGACAAAGCCTTCGTCGGAAAGTTGCAATGCAACCGCGACATCGCCTATTTGCTGACCGAAGACCGCACCCTGGCCAACGACATTCTCATTCCGCGCCGCAATCTGAAAGGAGCAAAGAATGGCGACAAGGTCGTTGTGAAGATTCAGGAGTGGCCCACCTATGCCAAGAACCCCATTGGAAAGGTCATTGATGTACTGGGACAGTCGGGCGAGAACGAAACCGAAATGCACGCCATCCTTGCCGAGTTCGGACTTCCCTATACCTACCCCACACATGTTGAGGAGGCGGCCAACCACATCAGCGACCAGATTCCCGAAGAGGAAATCAGACGACGCGAGGACATGCGCGATGTCATGACCTTCACCATCGACCCACGCGACGCCAAGGACTTCGACGATGCGATTTCCATTCGGAAAGTCTCAAAGGGCAATATGTATGAGGTGGGTGTACACATTGCCGATGTGTCGCACTATGTGACCGAGGGCAGCGTCATCGACAAGGAAGCATTGAAACGCGGCACCAGCGTCTATCTCGTGGACCGCACCATCCCTATGCTCCCCGAACGCCTCTGCAACAACATCTGCTCCCTGCGCCCCAACGAGGACAAACTCACCTATAGTGTCATCTTCCTCATGAACGAGAAGGCCGAAGTAAAGGACTGGCATCTCGCCAAGACCGTGACACGCTCCAATCGTCGTTTCATCTACGAGGAAGTGCAACAGGTACTGGAAGCACACGGCGAAGCCAGTCCCGAGGACTACCAGAACCCCGGCGACCATGTAGATCCCGAACGCCCAGAGTATGAGCCGGCCGAGCATTTCTCCGAGGAACTCATCATGCTCAACCGCATGGCAAAGGAACTGCGCAAGCGCCGTTTTGCCGGTGGAGCCGTCGATTTCGACCGCTGTGAGACACGCTTCGAGATTGACGAAAAAGGCAAACCGCTCAGTGTTTATTTCAAGGTAGCAAAGGATGCCAACAAACTGGTCGAGGAATTCATGCTGCTGGCCAATCGTACCGTAGCTGAGAGCATCGGCAAGGTTGGAAAGAACAAGACACCCAAGGTCTTCGTCTATCGTATCCACGAGCAACCCGACCAGAACAAACTGATGAACCTCTCCGAGTTCGTTGTCAAGTTCGGTCTGCGACTGAAACCTACGGGTTCATCCCTAGATGTCAGCAAGAGCATCAACAAGATGCTACACGATGCCAAGGGCACCAAGGCCCAGAACCTTGTCGAGATGGTTACCCTGCGCGCCATGATGAAAGCCAAATACAGCACCGAGAATGTCGGACACTATGGATTGGCCTTCGATTACTACACCCATTTCACCAGTCCCATCCGCCGTTACCCCGACCTGATGGTACACCGCCTGCTTGCCCGCTATGCCGAAGGAGCACGCAGCGCTCAGCGCAGCAAGTACGAGGAACTCTGCGAGCATTCCAGTCAGATGGAGCAGACTGCGGCTTTGGCTGAACGCGCCAGCATCAAGTACAAGGAAGTGGAATTCATGCAGGAGCGCATCGGGCAAGAGTTCGACGGCACCATCAGTGGCGTTACCGAATACGGACTTTATGTCGAAATCAACGAAAACAAGTGCGAAGGTATGGTTCCCCTGCGTGACCTCGACGACGACTACTACGAGTTCGACGAAAAGAACTATTGCCTGTTTGGCCGTCGCACCCACAACCGCTACAGTCTGGGCGACGAAGTGCGCATCAAGATAGCCTCAGCCAACCTCGACCGTAAACAATTAAATCTGGCGTTAGTACGAGAGTAGAGTGATACCTGTATCAGTTATACCGAGTCTCTTTCTCCCATAACTGCATGGCCCGTTCTATCGTCGGCGCCATGTCGTAGTATCGGTATTCAGCCAACCGTCCGGCAAAGACAACATTCTTCTGCTCGGCGGCCATCGCCTGATAGCGTGCCAGCAACTGGCTGTTCTGTTCGTCGTTCACTGGGTAATAAGGTTCCATGCCCGGTGTCCACTCCACACTATACTCCCGGCTAATCACCGTCTTGGGGTTCGCCTCCACAGCAGCGCCGAAACTCTCGAAATGCTTATGCTCAATGATACGCGTATAAGGCACCTCGCGCTCGGTATAGTTCACCACCGCATTCCCCTGATAATTCGGAATGTCCAGCATTTCCGTCTCGAAGCGCACCGTGCGATATGCCAGATGTCCCAATGAATAGTCGAAGTAGGCATCGATAGGTCCTGTATAGAACACTTTATCGGCCAAGGCATCCAGTTCAGCCCGATGCGCCAGATAGTCCACACCCAGACGCACCTCCACGCCAGCAAGCAATCCCTCCGTCAAACGGTTATAACCACCGACGGGAATGCCCTGATAGGTGTCGTTGAAATAATTGTTGTCGAAAACCAACCTGACGGGCAGTCGTTTGATGATGAATGCTGGCAGTTCGGTACAAGGTCTGCCCCACTGCTTCTCGGTATAGCCCTTGATAAGGCATTCGTAGATGTCGCGCCCGACAAGTGTCAGCGCCTGTTCCTCCAAATTCTGCGGTTCACGCCCGTTCAGTTGTCGAAGCGCCTCGGCGCGCTGTGTTTCCAGACACTTCTGCGCCTCCGCAGGCGTATGTACCCCCCACATCTGGTAAAAGGTGTTCATGTTGAAGGGCAGGTTATAGAGTTTCCCTTTGTAGTTGGCTACGGGCGAATTGGTATAGCGGTTACACTCAACGATGTCATTCACAAAGCGCCACACCTCGCGGTTACTCGTATGGAGGATATGTGCGCCATACTGATGCACATGGATATTCTCCACCTCCTCACAATGGATGTTCCCCCCTGTATGCTGTCGTCGTTCCACCACAAGGCAGCGCTTTCCCGCCTTTGTTGCCAGATGGGCAAAGGTGGCGCCCATCAATCCCGAACCGACTATCAGGTAATCGTAAGGTTTCTGCATGGTATCTTTCTATATATGAATGTTAAATCGAAGATGTTCGGTATCAAAGTCAAGATGTTCGCTCGAGAAGAAACGAGGCAGGTCATCGACCAATTCACGCGGCGTACCCACCAGCAACTCCCTTCTTAGCTCGTTTCCTGTAGCCCCCAACAGCCACAGGCTGTCTGCCGTCTGCAAGGCAAGGTCAAGGTCGTGTGTCGAAAGGAAAATGCTCTTCCCCATCTCGTGCGCCAGTCGCCGGAGCAACAGCATCATCTCCACCTTACTGGGGAAATCGAGGAAAGCCGTCGGCTCGTCCAATAGGATTATCGGCGTTTCCTGTGCCAGCGTCTTGGCTATCATCACCTTCTGTCGTTCTCCGTCGCTCAGAGTCTGCATCCGTCGTTCGGCCAGTGCCTCAATGCCAACCTGCCCGATGGCCAGTTCCACATGCTTCTGGTCCTTTGCGGTCAGTCGTCCCCAGAAGTTCGTATAGGGCATACGCCCCATCCCCACCATCTCGCGCACCGAAATACCTTGAGTCTTGATACGCTCCGTCAGCACCACGCCCACCAAGGTACTCAGTTCCCGTGCCGGGATTTGCCCCAGTTCGCGATTCCCCAGTCGGATTTCGCCCGCCAGAGCCGGTTGGAATGCAGCCAGTGTACGCAGCAAGGTACTCTTTCCCGCACCGTTAGGACCTAACAGACACGCCAGTTCCCCCTCGCACAAGGTTGCCGTCATGGGCCCGGCCACTTCGTGCCCTGGGTAACCAATCACCAAATCCCTTAGTTCGTACTTCATACTTCTTTAGTTCCGAGCGTTCGAGACAAAGATAGATGTTTATTTGCCTAATTCGTTGATGAGTTCATTAGTCAACTCCTCCTCAAATTCAAATTTGAACTCCTCAGCATCAAAACCATTAAGTTCATCCAAATCATTTTCGTCGAAGCTATCTAGTATTTTTGTAATATCTTTATCAAAGAAGTAAATCACATGTTCTTTTACATCATGACCGAACATATTTTCTGCACTATAATATAATGTTGCAACCATACCTGTAAAATCGTGCTCTTTATTAACGATATTTTGAATTAATTCCATGTTATTCTTATACAAACTAATTATTTGATCTTTTCTACTCTCAAGTTTTCGACGAGCGAGTTCCAATTCTTTCTTGTGTTTTTCATATTGCTGTTGGGAATGGGCAGACTGATAACCACTATATCTTGGGGCATATATTGTCATAGAGCTTTCTGCCTCTTCAGCCTCATCTTTTATTTCCTTATATTCTTTATATAATTTGGCAATCTTTATACCCAAATCTAATACATTGGCGTTAGACCCCATCTCATCGGTAAAGCAACTATCTAGTTGTATTTCTATCATTTTATATGTATCTGGATTATAAAGTTGAGACTTAAGGTCTGACTCTATAAGTCTACTCGCTTTTTTTTCATTTGTTGGTTCGGAACATGACACCTGCATTACAGCCAAAATGAAAACAAATAATAGTTTTTTCATAGTATGTAATTTTAATGATTACAAAAGTATTATTTTCAATATTTTTATTCTTTAGTTCACAAATGTATGAATAATAAATAACAAATACAAAAAAGCGCCCCAAAATATTGGAGCGCTGTGAGTTCGTCAGCCCTAATGGGCGTATATCTTTTGATATGTTAAATGTCAAATGTTGAATGTGAAGTTGTCACTTTAATAGTGTTCTTTTATCGTTGACCTCCAGCACCTGCATTTGCTGAATGGCGATTTGGTTCAGTTTTTTGAGTCTTTCGCCCTGAGGTATCCCGTCGTTAATGAGGACGGCGTTGATATTCTCCATGTTCGAGAGGCAAATGAGTTCGTTGATAGTGGCATAGTCGCGGATGTTGCCTTTCAAGTCAGGATTTGCCTCACGCCACTGTTTTGCAGTCATCCCGAACAATGCAACATTGAGCACATCAGCTTCCTCCGCGTAAATGATACTTGCCTGTGCTGAGGTAACTTCGGCCGGAACGATATGGCTCTTGATGGCATCGGTATGGATACGGTAGTTTATCTTCGAGAGCTCACGTTTGGCGGTCCATCCTAACAACTTCTGTTCTTCGGACTTAAGTCGCTGGAACTCCTTGACAAGATAGAGCTCAAACTCCACTGACACCCAACTGGCAAACTTGAAAGCGATGTCACGCTGGGCATAAGTACCTCCTCCTGCCCCATTCTTGGTGAGAATACCTATTGCATCTGTCAATTCAACCCATCTGGTAGGACTCATAGTGAAAGAGTTGCTGCCGGCTTCGGCCAAAAGGGGGTCGAATTCGACCCCTTTAAAGTTGGGATTATTCAACTTTTCCCATAACCCTAAATACTCCAGTGTATTCTTTTGGCGCATCCAGTTCTTAACAACATCTTTAGGCTCAGTTGTGTTTTTCTGGCGGGCTATGTCCGTAATACAGATATAGTCAATGTTGCCTTTCGTCATCGTCTTTATGACTACATCCTTAACGATAATGTCGGTTTTCTTTGCCATAATGCAATATACTTCTATTGCAAATGTACGAATTTTAATTTAATATGTGCAAAGAAATGGGATGAAAGTTTCTTTCTCCGCTGCGCTATGAAAGCGTCACCCCGATGGGATGTCGAGCGAATCGCACCTTGGTGCTGTTAATAGTTTAATAGTTTAACAGTTTAACGGTTAAAGGGAGCGAAGATTAGTAGTGCGAGGGGCGATGGAATAGTAGTCTTCCGTGCCTCGGACTACTATTCCGATGAGCAATGCAATAGTATTGCGGAGGGCCTTGAAAAAGTCTGGCGCCAGTCGGGGCTTAGGCTGGCGCCAGTCGAGAATCAGTCTCGCGCCAGTCGAGAATCAGTCTCGCGCGGGTTGGGGTTTAGGGAGAAAGGAGAAGCGAGAAACGAGTGAGCAGCGAGAGCAGAGTGATGCTTGCATCGACTTTGCCAAGTCGCGAGTGAGGAAGACCGATAGGTCAAACGAGAAACGAGAAAGGAGTGAGCGGCGAGACCTGCGCAGGTTGAATTAGGCTCAAAGGGAAAGGTTATCGGCGGAGGATAATCCAAAGGACAACGGGGGCACCGATGATGGGGGTGATGACATTGATGGGAATGACACCTGATTCGCCGGGGAGGGTACTGATAAGGCTACATACCAATGTCAGCAAGGAACCTGTGAGCAGAGTGGCAGGCAAGAGAACTCGATGATTGGCACTACCTAACAACAAACGGGCGATGTGGGGGACGGCAAGACCGATAAAGGCTATCGGACCACAAAATGCCGTACTGGCTGCCGTGAGCAGACCGGTAGTCAGGAGCAAAAAAACACGGGTGCGGCGGATTCTAATACCTAAGTTACGGGCATAGTTGTCGCCGAGCAACAGGGCATTCAACGGCTTTATCAGTAGAAACGACATAAACAATCCTACAATGATAAGTGCTGCAGCATAGGGCAGGCGGTCGAGCGAGAGGGTCGAAAACGAGCCCATACCCCAGAGAGTCATGGCATGAACGCCCTCGGCTGTAGCACGAAAGTTGAGCAGTGAAATCATACTGGAAGTAATATATCCCACCATGATACCTGCAATCAGCAGCATCACATCGCTACGAAGCAAGTTGTTCAGCACCAGAAGTATGGCCATTACGGCCAGCGCACCCAATAGGGCGGAAAGGATGACCAAAGAGAAACCGCCCATCGTCAGACTTCCTGTGGTTATCGAACCCCCTGCCAACAACACGACAAGTGCAACACCCAGATGGGCACCGCTGTCGATACCTAATACCGAAGGACCTGCCAGCGGATTGCGGAATGCCGTCTGCAACAGCAAACCTGAAACGGAAAGGGCGGCTCCGCAAAGCACGGCGGTGACGGACTGGGGTATGCGGTTCTCCAGTACGATGTACTGCCACGAGGGGTGGTCGGGACAACCACGCCCCATCAGGATATCGGTGATGGCGGAAACGGGAATACTGACACTTCCGCTATACAGCGACAGGGCAAACAATGCCACCGTTGCAACGAACAGGAGGATTATAGTTACGATGTTTCTCATTTTACGGGACAAAAGTACGATTTTTCTGCCGTAATGCCTAACTCGGGATGGATAATTCGTAACAAGTCCGCCAAAAGCCGGTCAGGATGAAAGGGGGTTTCCTCGTAGAACCGTGAGGTCTCCTGATTGCAGCCATACACCCTGCCCGACTGGAATGAACGAAAATGGGCAAAAGACGGGTAATCGGCTTTCAGTTCGGACAAGGTAAGCGGCGTTGCCTGATTGTACTTGATGAGCCAGATGTCTGCCGACTGGGCTGTCTCGAATACGGTTTCGATGGAGAGCGGAAGGCTACCGCTATTGGGACGGGCGGCAAAGACATAGTCGGCACCTGCATCGCGATAGAGTATGCCCATCGAACTATTTCCTCCCGGCACATACCAAATGCCCGAATAGGGTTTCTCTACAATCAGCGTAGGACGCTCCTTTACCTGGGTCGCCTGAGCCTTCAAGGCCAGATAGCGCGACTCTACCGCAGCAAAAAGACTATCGGCACGGTCGTAGCAGCCAAACAACATACCATAGAACTTCATCCACTCGGCACGCGCCAAAGGACTGAACTCCATATAGTCGGCACACTCGATAATGGGTATGCCCAGGCGCTCCACACGCCCATAACCGCCCGAGTTCTCGAAGGGGGATATCAGCAAACCGTCGGTTTGGGCATCCATAATAGCCTCAATGTCGGGAGCCATCGCATTACCGAAATTTGCTACGCGTCCCTCGCGCACCGACTTCCGGACGGAAGGTATATTAATGTACTCTATCTCACATATACCACGAATGGAGGGCTCTTTCCCCAACTCCTTTATCAACCCGCAATGCACGGCTGTAAAAACACCTGCACGACGCAGAGGAACGGAGACGAAGGTAGCCCCCTTGACAGAGACTTTAAGGTCTTTAGAGTCCTTCAGGTCTTTAAGGAGAATATAGCGGTGGAGGACGGTTGTCGTGTCCCACGGATTACGGATGGTGACTTCGGTATAGCCATCGTGGCGCACCATCGTCAGATTACGAGCATACTTCATGGGTATGGTGTCGCCCTGTTCATCGGAAGAATCCGTTTTATGGAAACCACAAGCAGTTAACAGGACAACCGCGAATAACAGTATTAATCTTTCACTTTTCATTCTTCACTTTTTTAGTCCATTGGGGCTTTACCTCTAAGAATATCTCAAAGTTACGCCCAGCCATCGGTCGGGAAAGAACGGTTACATACTCGCTATCGAATAGATTGTTCACCACTCCCTTTATTGAGGCATGAACCTTCTTCCACTGGAACTGTTTCTCGAGAGATACATTATTCATGTAGTAGGGTTTCAGCCGTCCCGTAATGTAAGCCACTTCGTTGCTGGTCGTGGTGAACCGCTCACTATAGAAAGTCCACTGATAACCCAAAGTCCATCCTCGCCAAGACAAACGGGTGGACACATTGGCAGAATGACGGGGAACATAACACAGTTGCTTACCATAGGAAGCATCGTTGTCGTCCACACGCTCGCTCTTATTGATGGAGGGCGTATAAGCATAGTTTGCCGACAACTCCAGATGCCAGTCGTGCGGCATTTTCACCTCGGCCGTGAGCATCATCTCCGTACCGTAGTTGTGTACCTTCTTCAAGTTCGACGGCTGCCAATAGCCTTTGGCATTAGGTGTCCACAGAATCCAGTCGCTGATGTAACTGTCGAAGACGGACAGATTCCCCCTCAGGGAGAAAGCCTTTACCTTGAAATAGAACTCCACACCGCCATCGTAGGTGATACCTTTCTCGGGATTCAGATTCGGGTTTCCACCCGGCTTGAAATAGAGGTCGTCCATCGTAGGATAGCGGTAGTTGCGGGCTACGGAGGCTTTCAATACGAGACCCCTCTCCCCCGAATGGGAGGGGAGTATTTTATATTCAGCAAACAAAGCGGGAATGACGGGAACAAAGTCGCGCTTGTATAGTTCCTCACGAAGTACGGCCGAGAGCGAAAGACGCTCCGTGGGACGGTACTTGGCAGACAGGTTCAGGTTGTACTCCATACGGCCACGATTGTAGTTGTCGCCGATATGGAAAGGACTCTTGTCGCTGCTCCGCACATGGTTGTAATAGACAGCGAGATTGGCCGTAAGCAGCCAGTTGTGGCGAGGCATCCAGTCGGCATCGGCCTGAATATAACCTTGCTGACTCTTGCTGCGCGAATGGGTGATATCGGTATTTATACCCATCCGGGTGGTATAATAATCGTAAGCAATATCTTGCCAGACATAACCGCCACGGGCACCGATATTCCAGTTGTCGAAGGTACGGTCCCAACTCAGCGTACTGCGAATGCCGTCCTGCTGATGCTCGTTCTTGAAATCGGTATCTTCGCGATAATCCACACTCAGAAACGGCATACCGCGCAAACTATGGGTGTACCACAGCATGGCTCCAAACCGATTGCCGCGATTGTCCCTGTAATACACATCTTGCAAGGCATGCACATCGTCGAAGTACCCGCTCTTGTTGCGCTCCGTCGGGTGATAGGAACGGATAATATTGCCCGAAGCATCGCGGACATCCACCTTCTTGTCGTAATTGGTGTATTTGAAGTCGTTGTCACTCGTGCTATACACCACGCGTGTGCTGGTGCTCCAATGCTCATTACCATAGGTAAAACGCAGGAACTGGTCGTAGGTGCCGAACGAGCCTATGCCCTGAATGTACTGCAAGGCATAGCCTTGACCGAAAAGGGGCAGGGTCTTCATCTCTACCGCGCCACCGAGTCCGCCACCTGTCAAGGTGAGCGACGATGCTCCGTGCAGCAAAGTGGCCTGATCCACGAAGTTGGCAGGAATGGTACTGAAATCCACCGTCCCCAGCATCGGAGAGTTTATCTTCATGCCGTTCCACAATACCTGTGTATGACTGGGAGAGGTTCCACGAAACTCTGCCGTGGATTCAGTGGCACGACCGTAACTCTTGATAAACAGGGTGGAATGCTGTGTCAGTATGTCGGACATCGACAGGGCGATATTGTCGTGCAGTACCGTCGTGTCGAGTTCCGTCTTCTGCACGCCAGCATCCTTTAGCCGGCGATGGGCTGTGACTTGGATTTCGTCCATATCAATGGACAATTGACAATGGACAATGGACAATTGGACTTCGCCATATAACATGGCTAATAGAAACAGAACGCGCTTCATTGTCAATTGTCTATTTTCAATTCTCTACTTCATTGAAGGTGGCAGTCCCCAATGTAATACACTTCGGTACTGATTTCACCAAGATTAGGCGTACTGCCTGTTTGGGCTGTCTGTATCTTCACGAAGTCGATGTACTCAAGATTTGCAGGCTGTCCATCCCAGGTACGGGCATTACTTATCTTATAATACCCCATCTTGCCAGCAGGTCCGTCGATAAGGTCGTTCAGGTTATCGACATAACCCCAGTCATAAGGCGGAATGTCGGAAATACCGTTGATGTATGTGCTGCGGTCCTTCAACCGGGAACCAAAGTAAGTACGCTCCGTACCTTCCACCCAGTCCTGCCAATAGAAAGCGTGAGGATTCCAATAACTTAGATAGGGCACATAACCCGTATCGCCATTGATGTCGCGCCAGGCCGTAGCCGATTTTGTCTGTTCGGGACGATAGTAGGTGATGGCATACTCCAAAGTCTCGTTCTCCGTGCCGTATTCCGAACCTGCCAACTCGAACCACTGGTCGTTGGGCAGACCGTCGCCGTTGTCGTCCTGACTGACCCAGATGATGCCAGGTTCTGACTGATAATCGTATGGATTTCCCTTGATACAAAGGTCATAATCACCTCCCGAGTTCTGTACGCTATGGTCGAAACCTGCCACGAGGTAGCCGCCCTGTGCACCAAGGCTCACATACCATTTGTTCTGGAAATGCTGCAAAGCCGTCGTGCAGGCCTCATCGTGGGTGCAACCCTCGGGGAAGGCATCGCCCACAACAACATAACCATTTACCATAAAGCCCGGAGCCGGTATATACTCATATACTCGGTCCACCATAGCCTCGCCCTCGGAAGAACGGCGATAGGTACCCGCGGAAGGACACACCTTTAGACTAAAGTCCTGACTCATCTCTGTTGCATCTTTGGTCATCGTCAAGCGAAGGGTGTGCGTCCCCTGTGTAGTAGCCGTAAACACATAAGCCACTTCGTCGGTCTTGCCTTCAACAGGTGTTCCGTCGAGTGTCCACGAGAAGGTGGCACCATCGGCATTCCGCAACATATAGGCTTTCACCTTGATGGTGCGACCTTGAGCGATGTTTATCTCCGTCCAAGGGAACTGCCAACCAAGACCGTCACCATCATCGGGGATGACGGGAAGGGGCACATCTTGCTCCTGTACGGTAATCTTCACCTCGTCCTGAGCCTTGCCGTAACGGTTTGTCACGGCAAACTGCAGATAATACTCACCGGGGACTTCTCCCTGAAAAGTATAATGGTCGTCCGTCCCTACTACTTCCCCATCCATTGTCCATGAGAAGGTGGTTGTCTCGTCGGTGTTTCCCACATCGGGCACTATCATAATCGTCTCACCTTGCATGATTCGGAAGCGTGCTGATGACATCGCCGACCAACTTATCGTAGGAGGAAGACCCGCAGGTGGCGTAAGTTCGTCGTGACAGGAAACGAATAGGAAAGAAAGGAGGAGATATATGAATTTCCGCAGCGTATGTATTTTTTTCATATCCGGAATTATTTACTTAAACGCAAACCCATTGGGGGTAATGCCTACACGAAACTCGTCGAGCAATGTGCCGTTTGAAGCATAACGAAGAACCGTACCCGACTGACTATAATCCACAGCGTCTGCCACATAAATATCACCATTGTTCGGGTTCACACCAATACCATACAGAAAATGGCGATGGCCATTGGTCTGACGAGGCGCCTCGATAAACGGGCGCACAGGCAAATGAGCATCGGTGACAGCCATACGATAGACATCGTTGTTGATGACATAGAGCACATCGCCCGCAGGATTGGTTGCCAATTGCACATTGGCCTCGTCGGTATCCAGTTGTTCGTCGTCCTCGATAGTGAGAGTCTCTGCATCAATGCGGTAAAGATGCGGAATATTGTCACCAAACGATTCTCCGTCCACCAAATACCCTCCGTCGGTAATCACCCACAGTTTGCCCCTTGCATCCATAACCATACTCTTGGGCTGCCAACTGGAAAGTTCAATCTCGTTCGTCACCTCGTCCGTTGTGGTGTCGATGACAAGAATCTTGTTCGAATAACTCCAGCAATTAGTAAACACGCGGTTGCCCCACTGCACCATCATTTCGGTACTGGCATAGCCAAACGATTCGACCTGTCCTGTAGCAATACTACCGACATATTCGAAGGTCTGCGGATTGAAGATGGTAATGTAGGGGGAATACAAGTCGGTGACATACGCTTTCGTGTCGCTCAGGAAATGTATGTATCGAGGATTTATCATGTGCTCCGTCTGTCCTGTGGTCAGTTGCCCCCGAACGCGGAAGGTTTCCACATCTATGCCCCAGATGATACCGCTGTTCTCTACGGCAATATAGGCCACCCCATCGTGAATCTGGATGGACTGGCCTGTATCGCCTAACTTGCGGTCGTTGGCACGCTGGAACACACCGTTCTGCACTTCCTTTGTTTCGGGATTATAGTATGACAAAGTGGAGTTCCCTGCATTGAAGTTGCCTTCGCACAGGATGAAAACGCCCTGACCCGTTTCTCCAAATCGTTCCTCGGGCGTAGAATCTAAATTGGAACATGCCGCCATCAGCCCTATGGCCAACAGCAGCATGCTCCGCTTACACATATAGATAGAGTTTATTTTCACATCTCAAGAGGTTCTTCCTCTTCCTTTAGGCTAACTACGACATTGTCGAAGGCAAAATAAGTTGGTGTATTCAAGAATCCCCATGAGGAATCACTGCCAGTCATACTGAAATCGAGGCTGTTCACCTTACCCAGACCTGTCAAGTCAATGGTTGTCCAACCTTCAAGGAACTGACCTTCGCGTGCCAAATCAACTTCTACTGAATTCCCATTGTCAGCCGTGATTACAAGAGTCAGATAGTCACCTGCCTCCGTTAAGGCTTTTGCTCCACCATTTCCATACTTGGCTACGCCTAACTCATAAGTCGTAGGAGCAATGTCTATAGACTTGATGACATAAGACACTCCTTCTGGAAGATAAACAGAAGCAGGGCAATAAACCACAGCAAAGTTTCTACTGCCATTGCTCACAGGTACAGAAAGTTGATAATCAGGTGTAGCATGTCCTCCCTCATCTGTACTGATGTTTGCATCAATGTAGTTAGAGATGGCTATACCACCGCCCCAAAACTGTCCGTCGCCCCATAAGTCAGTAAGTTCACTGCTTAATCCAGTTTTAGAATCAGACCAAGCATAAGAACCATCGCCATAGAGGAGTGGACCATTGTTCTGTGGATTGTCAATCTTTGCTGTCCAATAACTGCCCTCAAAAGTTAAGGTCGCAGTGTCAGGGGTAATCACAACATCGTCATCGTCACACGAAGTCATGGCAAAACCCATACAGAGTGCCACGACCAAATAAAAATACTTTTTCATTTGGATATAATTTTAGTTAAATAAAAAGATGTCTCCATACTGTCCGCGCAGTGTTTTTACTGGATGCAATATGCGGCAGGTCTTCTGACTTATCGCCCGAAATAAGCGTCTTCCCAAGGGGCATTCCTCAGTGACATCGTGCTTAATCCGTCGTAAAGCGACTTACAGCAGCGGGACTGTTCAGGATTCTCACCTGATTCCCTTATCCACAATGCAAGGGCAAAGATACGAATATAAATTAGAAATGAAAAGTGAAAAACAAAAAAAATATCAATTCAACGAGAGTACCCAACAGTTTCAATGCTTTGTATTCCGGACAATAAGAATACTAACCTCGTAAAGCAAATAAACTGGAAGAGAGACGAGCATTAAGGTAAAAGCATCTCCCGTGGGTGTAATAATCGCAGTTACAATGACAATCGCCACAATGGCTGGACGGCGCAAACGGCGCATGACATCTGCCGAGAGCAAACCAAAGCGCCCAAGTAGCCAACTGACTACAGGCAACTCAAACAGCACGCCCAGCAAAAGGCTAAGCATAAGAAGGGTATCGATGTAACTCTCGAGGGATATTAGATTATGTACTTCGCTACTGACCTGGTAGTTGCAAAGAAAATCGAGCGTAAAAGGAAAGATTATGGCATAGGAAAACAATACACCCAGTATGAACATCAGATAGCCACTTGTCACGAGCCAGAATGCCAACTGGCGCTCTTGTTGGTAAAGCCCAGGAGCGACGAAATGGAAAAGTTGATAGAGTATGTAGGGCATGGCACCCAACAAACCAACATAGAAAGATACGGCCATGTGCGTGACAAACTGACCCGCAACGGCTGTGTTTATCAAATGGACATCTTCACCTTTTGGATGCAGGACGAGCCAAAACACTTCGTCTCGGAATACAAAGGCAACAACCATAAGCACAAGGGTGACTGCCACACAACGGACTATCACCCCACGCAATTCGTCAAGATGTTCCCAAAAGGTCAAGCGTATTAAGATTTGGTATCCTTACTTCTCCTCTTTGGTTTCATCGGCCTTTTCCTTAGGCTCTTCCTTGGGCTCAACTTCATTCATGCCATCCTTAAAGGCTTTTACGCCTTTGCCAAGCCCACGCATCATTTCGGGCACTTTCTTACCGCCGTAAAGCAAAAGAATGATAAGAAGGACTAATAGTATCTCCTGAAAGCCGATACCACCAATAAACAATAAATTCATCATAGTATGTTTTGTTTAAGTTTTTCTACAAAGCTATCTATACGCTGTAGTTCCCAAGGTATATTGATACGCTGGGGACAATGCTCCACACACCGGCGACAACCAATACAATGACTGGCCTGTCGCAAACGGGGTACACTGCGGTCATAACCGATGAGGAATGCACGACGAGCCTTCCAATAGTTCTCTGCCTGCATGCTCTCGGGGACATTTCCGAGATTGACACATTTATTATAGTGAAGCAATATGCCTGGAATATCGAGACCATAGGGACAGGGCATACAATACTTGCAGTCGTTACAAGGCACAGTGGGATAGCTGACATAGAGATTGGCTACTTCGTTCTCGAGCCATTCCTGTTCCTCTGCTGTCAAAGGTTCCAATGGGGAGAATGTGCGAAGATTGTCCTCTAAATGTTCCATGTAGGTCATGCCAGAAAGAACCGTAAGAATCCGCGGCTTGGAACCTGAATAGCGGAAAGCCCACGATGCCACACTGTCCTCGGGGCGTTTGCTCTTTAGTGTTGCCACAATATGATTGGGCATTTTCACGAGACGACCGCCCAACAGAGGTTCCATAATAACGCCTGGGATACCACGCTTGTCAAGCTCGTTATACAGATATTCGGCATCGGTATTGCTGGCATTTGTCTCGTTGGCCAGCTTCCAATCCACATAGTTCATCTGTATTTGTACAAAATCCCATTTGTACTTATCGTGTTGGGAAAGCAGATAATCAAACACCTCTATATCTCCATGGTACGAAAAACCCAAATTGCGGATGATTCCCTTTTCACGCTGTTCCAACAAATAATCGAGTACACCATTATCCAAATAACGGCTCCTCAAATTATCCATACCACCCATACCAACTGCATGTAACAACAGATAGTCGATATAATCGGTTTGCAAATAGCGTAACGAGTTCTCAAACATCTTCACGCCCTCCTTATAACTCCACTGCTCAGGAGAGAAATTAGAGAGTTTTGTGGCAATATAATAGGACTCGCGGGCATAGCCGCTGGCCTTAAGGGCTATACCTGTACTCGCCTCACTTTCACCACGACAATAGGCTGGACTGGTATCGAAATAGTTCACACCATGGTCAAGGGCAAACTTCACCAGACGATTCACCTCATCCTGGTCTATTTCCTCTGGAACAGGCGTTCCATCTTCCGATGGCTTCTGCGGCTTGTTTGGCAAACGCATCATACCATAGCCCAACAACGACACACGATCGCCTGTCGTCGGGTTCTCACGATAGGTCATTTTGTCGGTAGGGATGTCGCCAGTATGATGTCCCAGTGGGTCTATGTCACCATCTTTTCGCTTCAAACCACAACTGGCCAAGGCTGCCGTTGCAGCTCCTGCTCCCAATATCTTAATAAAATCTCTTCTTTCCATAATTGAAATTAAATTTCTCTATGAACTTCGTGACCTTCTACATATATAGCACTGAAAGGACGAGCTGGGCACAAATTCTCACAAGCACCACAACCAATACAGCGCTCGGTATTAACCGCTGGAACGCGTATTTCCTCATTCCCCTCAAAGGGGACCATCTCAATAGCACCCGTCGGGCAATGGCGGGCGCAATTGCCGCACCAGACACCATCCGTAACAGGTAAACAGTTTTTCTTTATCCATACAGCATGGCCTATCTGATGTGTGGTTTTCTCCTCCCGACTAATCGGTCGGATGGCTCCCGTTGGACAGACTTGTGAACAACGGGTACATTCGGGACGGCAATAACCACGCTCATATTGCATCGTAGGTTGCATGAAATGTTCCAAATCATCACTTGGGCGCAACACACCATTGGGACATTCGGCAATACATAACTGACAAGCCGTACAATGTTGGGCAAAATGTCGGGCAGACAACGACCCAGGAGGAGTCAATGGTGTCTTACGATTGGGCACTTGTTTATCCTCAATTGTTGCCAATCCACCATCCACCGTCTTTGCAGCAGCCTCTACCGTGGCGGCAGCCGTAACCAAAGCCAGTCCCTTGACAAAGTTGCGACGATCGGGGGTAACAGGCTTATCGGACATTTCAGGATTTTTTGAGCTATGAAGCCTATGTCCAAAGTTGACGCCTCCACGAGGACAAATCTCCATACAATCACCACACATCACGCAGCGCGTCATATCTACATGGTGAGCATTCACATCAATACAACTTGCCTTACAATTATGCTCACACAATTTACAGCCATTGCACTTATCCTCATCAAAGACAGGCCCAAATATGGAGAAATGACTGATATATCCCAAAATTGTACCTACGGGACAGATGGTGTTGCAATAGGTACGCCCTCCTCGCCATGCCAAAATGCCTATGACTAATAAAGTGACAAAGGCTACGACCAATGATGACAAACTTTTTATCCACACATCTACGGTATAAAAGGCATAACTATCATAATGCTCAGCAACAGCAGCTAACAGATTGTTACCCCACAGCCATACTGGTTGCATCAAATTCGAGGCAATACGGCCATATGCACTATAAGGAGCAATAAATATGGCTAAACTATTCAGACCTGCTGCCAATAAGATGAGGAATAGCAACAAAACAAGCGCACGAAGTACACGCTTTGTTGGTGAGTGACTATACTTATTGGCTAATCTAGCGCGTTTGTTCTTGCGAAATACCTTACGCTTGCTTATCCAGGCAATACCGTCCTGCATCACACCTAACGGACAAATCACAGAACAATAAATACGCCCCATAAGCAAGGTCAGCAGGATAAGCCCCACCACAATTCCTGAGTGCAATGCCAACACAGCCGGCAAGAACTGCATTTTAGCCATCCATCCAAGATAGTGTTGGGCTGTTCCTGTAAAGTCAAGAAAGAGCCAAGTTATGCCTATCCAAAAAAGAACAGCAAGTACACGCCTTACCTTTGACAGCAATCCGTGGGAAAGTCTGTTTGTCTTCTGAGCCATAATCCTTAAATCCTTATTTTATCAATATTTTCTTACCATTAATGATATACAAACCCTTCTGAGGGTGCTCTACACGACGACCACTAAGGTCGTATATACCTTCATGCTGATGGGAGGTAGTCCTATGTCCGTCATCAATCGACATAATTCCAGTTCCACCCTCACCAATTGTGAAATCTGTAACACGATTCTCCATGGTGTTCAAGGAACGAACATCCGTAGCCGACAATTCGCGGTCGTAAATCATGATATCGTCAATGCAACAATCTGCAGAGCCCCAGAATGAGCCTAAACCAAGATAAAAATAATTTAACGAGATCACCTTTTCTATCACGGCGCTGACAGGCAGATTCTTAACAACCGTAGCTCCATTGCTTGCGCTGAGGGTATGGGCTGCTTTGTTCACTCCATTAATATAGATACGCACACCATTGGTCGAACCCACCGTTACCGTTACCAATGCCCACTCTCCGACAGGAATATCCGCATATTCATTATCTGCATAATTCATATCGAACCAAGTGCCATTATTGTCGTTATAACCAAGATAACTATTTCCCGTCAAGAATAATCGAGCTCCTTTTGCCGTAGAGGAGGTTCCACTAAAGAAACTCCAGATGGCATCCCACGCATTATTGTCTGTACGCTTTACCCACATACTTACCGTAAAGCCCGTCAAACCAGTAGAGCCCTTCAAAGGATTAATTACACGAGTAAATGAATTGGAACCTTGGGCACCAAATGACTGATGAACAAAACTTCCCGAACGCTCATAGTCGGAAACGAGAACAGGCTTCGTACCCGTAGTTGTATTGGAGGTGGAAAATGTTGTGCGCTGGGCTGTGTTATAAGCATTGAAACAGGGGGAAGAATCCATATCATAATAAGCCACCAAACCCGTTAGATAGTCACCACCGGGAATAATCTTCTTCTGGGCCTTTACCTTGTAGGACTGCTCCCAATAATAGTCGCCACATTCCAATCGTGCCGTTAATGTAACCGTCACCGCCGTATCTCGCGGATTGTATTTACCCGTTTCACTAATTACATCTGGTTCAGAAGAGGTCCATGTCAAAGTAGTATTGTCCGTTGTCTTAAACATCAATTTGATGTTGCTACTATATGTTCCACCCTCTTTCACAGGAATGGTATTGCTCAAATAATTATATGCCACGGCATATTGTGGCTGAAGCTTATAACCCCATACCGTCACGCCATTGTTCGCAACGGCCGAAAAAGCAATGGCTTTTAAGGATGTTGTCTTATAACCCGAAGTGGTACTTCCATTAACTGTTTGTTCTACCACCACACCATAATAGGTAACGCCTCCAGCCTTGATTGTCAGATAACCAGTCCCTTCAGTCATACTCCATGTACCTGTATAGTCACCCGTGACAGAACCGTCGGCATTCAGAGTTACCTCGCAAGGCGTAGTTTCTTCATACTCTGCATAATCCAATTTATAAGGATGAAGCATGAAATGATAGGTTCCTACAATTTCATCGGTTGTGAAAGCGCAACCTACAGCAAGGTCTGCATCAGTCGTTGTTTCACCCCTAAAGCAGAAAGGTGCCTCTACAAGCCATCCTTTCTCATTGACAAAGAGCTGGTGTGTACGCACCTGATGACCTACTGTACCATCATTGAACTTGGTATGATAAACCACATACGAACGCCCCTGCCCATCAGTACAGGCAGAATTGTGCCCTTGAGCACATTCTCCTACCGTCTGGTTGCCCCAATTGTTATAAGCACCCGTAAGTCTCATACCTCGGTTCGTAGCAGCACTTGGACCATAGTTCATCTGGTAACCCGTATAGGTGGCCGCTACACCACTGGCATCTACATAAGGGCCATCGGGATTCTGACTGCGGAACACACGCATCTCATAACCGCCATCGGGCGAGTAGAAGCCATAACTCATAAACAGGTAATAATAATTACCGATGTGTTGAATATAAGAACCTTCACCACTAACATAATAACCACCTGCTATTTTCTTACCGAAATAGGGATCACTCGTACCGCTGGCTCCTTTCGCGTCGAAGTCCGACTCGTAAGTATAAGTATAGTCGCGCAAGCCCGTTTCCTTATCGAGTTTCAATATGAAGATTCCACCACTCCACGAACCATAGGTCATCCACAACTCATTATCTTCATCAAAAAAGACACAGGGGTCAATACAATTAGGCCAGTAAGTTCCCCACGAACCTTTTTGATTATATCGAGCAGGAAGCGACGATAGAGAGCCCAAGGCTATTTGCATATCCGTACCTTCATAACTGGGTGCCTCAATGTTATTGTCACCATGCTTACCTCCTGTAAAACCTCCCATCACAACAGGACCTTGGTAGGTAAAAGGACCTGTTGCCGACGAAGCCGTAAGCAAGATGATAATACTAGCCCAATTGTCACCATTCAAACTTAGGTACATACACCATTTGCCCATCGTTTCGTTGTAAATGATGTCGGGTGCCCACATATCACCGCTAAGCCACGAATTCGAATCATCTGCATACCAACTACACCATGCTTCCGCATCTATATTGGGAAAGTTCACTGTTTCACCAGCATAATTCTTTACCTGCTTTACAGCTTGTGTATTAAATGCCGTTGTATAGTTACATGTTGTTTCGTTGAGCAGAGCAAAGGTGGTATTTCCTGCAGAAAGTCCCGTATAGGAAATTAAATCGGAACTGCACGCAATACCTAAATGCGAGCCCCAAATATAATAAGTCCCGGCACGATACACCACAGACGGGTCATGAACACTTACCCATGAGCCATTGCTAGTGGTATAAAGTGAATTCATGTCGCTGACCGAAAGTTGGGTCTTTGCTTTTAGGGAAGAAAATCCAACAAAAGATAATATAATGAGTATAATAAATCTTTTCATGGTCGGGCATCATATTCGGAACAAAGTTAGTGTAAATCATGTGCAAATGCAAATAAACAAGAAACATCTTGACGGCATTTTCACCATTTTTCATTACCTTTGCTACATACGAACAAACGAATATGATTGTATGCATCGCTGAAAAACCGTCGGTTGGGCGTGACATTGCCCATGTTTTGGGAGCAAACCAGCAACACGACGGATATATGGAAGGTAATGGTTATCAGGTGACCTGGACATTTGGTCATCTGTGCGAACTGAAGGAACCTCACGAATATAATCCGTTATGGAAGTCGTGGAGTCTCGCACAACTTCCTATGATTCCAACACGATTCGGCATCAAACTGAAAACCGACAAAGGCGTTGAGAAGCAATTTAAGACCATAGAACGGCTGATGCTGGGGGCTGAACGCATTATCAACTGCGGTGATGCCGGTCAGGAAGGAGAACTTATCCAGCGATGGGTGATTCAAATGACTGGAGCTAAATGCCCTGTACAACGGTTGTGGATATCCTCGCTGACAGAAGAGGCCATTCGTGAGGGATTCCAAAATCTAAAAGACCAAAGCGAATACCAAAGTCTATACGAGGCAGGACTGAGCCGTGCTATCGGCGACTGGACATTAGGCATGAATGCCACCCGCCTTTACACTTTGAAGTATTGCACTAACACTGGGCGCGACAAACAGGTACTATCTATCGGCCGTGTTCAAACTCCCACTTTGGCTCTTATCGTCAAACGACAGCAAGAAATAGAGAACTTTGTCCCTGTACCTTACTGGGTATTAACAACGAAGTATCGTGATGTCGTCTTCAGTGCCGTCATGGAGGAAGGTGACCGTGGATATAAAACCCGTGAAGAGGGTGAAGCGGCACTGGATGCTGTACGCGAACTGCCCTTTACGGTAACTAAAGTTGAGAAAAAGAAAGGAACGGAAGCACCACCACGCCTCTTCGACCTGACCTCCCTACAGGTGGAATGCAACAAGAAATACGGGTTCTCTGCCGACCTCACACTACAACTTATCCAGAGCCTCTACGAAAAGAAATATACCACCTACCCACGCGTAGATACCACATTTCTTTCTGACGATATCTATCCCAAATGCCCGCAAATCATGAATGGGCTACGCGACTACTTCCACCTCATGGAGCGCATCAAGGGAAAGCCTCTGGCTAAAAGCAAAAAGGTGTTTGATTCGTCGAAAGTTACGGACCACCATGCCATCATCCCGACTGGAGTCTATGCACAAGCCATGACTGAGGTTGAGAAAAAAGTTTACGACCTTGTAGCACGCCGCTTCATCGGGGTATTCTTTCCCGACTGCACATTCGACACAACCACGGTATTAGGTGAGGTAGGTAAGATAAGATTCAAAGCCACAGGAAAACATATTACAGACCCAGCATGGAAGATTTTGTGGGAAAAAGATAACCCGCAATCCTCTAATCTCTCCACTTCGGGAGAGACAGAAGGAGGAGTGGAGGAAAAGTCCCTTCCCGCTTTCACAAAAGGAGAATCAGGTCCGCATACTCCTGAATTGGCCGAAAAACAAACCACGCCACCCAAGCCCTACACCGAGGCCACATTATTACGGGCAATGGAAACTGCCGGAAAGTTTGTTGACAACGAGGAGTTGCGAGATGCGCTCAAAGAAAACGGCATCGGACGACCTTCTACCCGAGCAGCCATCATCGAGACACTCTTCCGCCGTCGTTATATCCGTAAGGAGAAAAAGAACCTCATCGCCACTCCTACTGGTGTGGAACTCATCGGGATTATTCATGAGGAACTACTCAAAAGCGCTGAACTCACAGGTATATGGGAACGCAAACTACGCCAAATTGAGCATCGTGAATACGAAGCCAAGCAATTCATCGACGAACTGAAGCAGATGGTGACAGAAATTGTGTCTACCGTCTTGGCAGACAACAGCACGCGTAAAGTCTCGGAAACTCCATAAGGACAAATCCAATATCCTCAAGGAGTAGCAAGTATGGCATTGACAAGTTCCGTCACATCGGCAAGAGTAAGATACCCATCCTCATTCACATCATTGATTGTGGTCACAATCGTACCATCTAGTAATTGTCTGACAAGAACTGGGACATCGGCAATAGTCACACTTCCATTACTATCAATATCACCCACAAGAATCGGCTTGCGCAGTATCGAGAATCCCGTCATACTTGCCCACTGATAGGTGGCATTGCTAACAACAGCGCTGAGTGTTATTGTTACTGTCGTAGATGTAGATAGAGACAGAGGAAGATAGCGCCATTCCCAACCGCGACCTTTGTTATTGTTGGCATAGATGCCATTGGCTGAGAAATTTGTTGCGCCAGAAGTATCAATACCATAACCCACATCACCCTTACTAGGGAAACGAACAATTTGATCGGCAGCCGACATGGTAGCCATGACATTCTCCGATGCTGCACGACCAGCACATTTCAACACATACTCTCCTGCAGGCAAGGTAATGGTCTGTGTCATACTCATACTCCATGCAGAGCCACCCCAACCGTCATTTTGTTCCCAATAACCGGAATTTGATGTGCCATTGTAATGCTGTCCATTTCTCGTTATCTGATTATTTGTGGTCCAATTACCCAACAATGATGTTTGATTGTCAGTATAAGTGGATATCACCGTATTATATTCTTCTACCTTTAGAGTCTTGACGGCCTCATCCACTTCTTCTGAGGTCAGACCAACCTTACTCGTAAGAGCCCGGGCCGAAGATACATCTACCCCAAGAGGCTCAGCCACGGCAATTTCCGCAAGCAATTCGCTTATGAGTTCTGCATTTTGCTGCTCAACAAGCAAAGATTGTACTGCACTTACATTATTCTCTGCACAATAATATGTCAAACGGACATTATCAATTCCTATCCAATTGGCAACAGCCGCGGTCTGACACAAGCCGACCTCCAATGTATTATCGCTAACATATACTACAATCTTGTAGTCCGTAGGGGTTGCGCTGGTGAGATAGACTTTTTCGTCATTGGCATAGACATACTGCTGGGTTCCATTACCAAAGGTATTGACGAAAGCAGCAATATTCAACGAATAAGTACCATTGGGAATATTGCTTACCACCTGATAAATCTTACCTATAAACGACGAGGGATCCCAATTCTCCAAGAATGGTACATTGAAATCATCACCCTGATTGGTTGCCGTCAAATGATTTCTGGCTCCCGTAGTTGTACTCCACCCTGTCGTACCACTGTTCATTTCGCCATTTATAATAAAATCAGTCAAGATGGGATTTGTAAGACTTGCATCCTTAACAGCCTCTTCGCGGTCCTCAAGGCTATTACCTAAGGCCTTATCCATCATGGCAAGCTCGGCATCGGTAATAGGGATTACTGTACCATGGCGAGGCGTGAAAGCCCCACTGGTATATGTATTCTGTACCCATGTAAATGTACTCAAATCAGTACTGGTACAGAATTGATAATATCCATTGCTATAACAGTCGTACATCAGAACCCATGCACTGCCATCAATTAACTGAAAAACGCCAGCTCCCTCAACAGCCACATTGGTTTGCTGCAACTTACCAGAAGGTGTACTCCACTGGCTACCTAACACACTATCAGGCTCCGCCGTCAGTCGGGAAGCGGTCACCTTGCTAATTCCGCCATCATTCTCATTTTTATAAAAAGCATGATATACTCCATTGGACAGGACTATATCCATGTCTATTGTTGATGCCCCGCGATCAAAAAGGAGCTGAGGCTCTCCTAATAAATCGGTGAAGTCATCGTTTGCATAGTTATAATATACCTTATCGTAAGTTATCGTGCCATCGTTTGTAAGCAAAGAATAATAAACCATATACTTACCTGCAATGGGGTCATAGATAGTCTCAGGAGCCCAAACTCGAGTAACATTCGCAAAGTTTGTTCCTTGGTATTTGGTAGGGAAATGGACCGTAGAGTGTTCCCAATGTATCAAGTCCTTTGACTTCATAAGTACCATACCACGATTTGAGCTCCAACCCTCACTAGACTTCATATCCGTGGCCACCATATAGAACCACCCGTCATGAGCGCGAAGAATATGTGGGTCGCGTAAACCATTCTTAACCGAAACTGTGTCGGCAGCAACAATGCGCTGTCCATTATTGTACGGGGTATAGTTGAAACCGTCATCGGACAATGCGTAATAAATATTCTCGTCGCTATTCGACGGGAAATAGACAAACATATACTTGGTATAAGTGTCTGCCATCAGCCGTATGGGCGGCATTAAAATCGTCGCAATAAGGGCTAGGTAAATCCAAAGTTTTTTCATGGTAAAAGGCTGAAAAATATGTAAACTTGCGTGTAAAGATAAGACTTCTTTTCCATACAACCGCACAAAACGATAAAAAACAATCGAAATCCCGATATCAACAACCCACATCGAGCCTTCTTTCATCAAATTGAACTATATTATACAACACAATAAACCCAATACGCGCGCGTTATTATATGAAGAATGAAACGCGCGGGATATATACTCACCTTAACCTTGTTCCTTGTCCTTCTTTCTGGTTGTGGAGCCGAGACAAACATTAAGAAAGGGGATGCCTTTTTTGCCATCGGAGAATACTTCGACGCAGCTGCCGAATACAAAAAAGGTTATAGTCGGACGGCCGTAAAGGATAAGGTGAAGCGCGGAGAACGCGCCTGGAAAATGGCAGAATGCTATCGCCGTATTAATTATACCGCAAAGGCTATCGGTGCTTACCAAAATGCCATTCGTTACAAATACACTGATTCCATGGCCATACTCTATTTGGCCCAGATGCAGCACCGACAGGGGGACTACAAAAACGCGACGAAGAACTACGAAAAGTTCCTCGAAATCGTTCCCAACGAACCACTTGCGCAGCATGGCATACAAGGTTGTACACAGGCACAATTCTGGAAAAACCGTCCAACAAACTACACCGTCAAGAAAGAACCTCTGTTCAATTCCAGGCGCTCGGACTTCAGCCCCGTACTCTATGGCGACCAATGGGATAACCTTTACCTTAGTTCGACCCGACCGCAAGCCTCCGGCAACGAAATCAGCGGCATAACCGGAACGAAATCCGGCGACCTGTTTATGGCCAAGAAGGACGAAAAAGGGAAATGGCAGAGCCCCGAGCAGATAGAGTCGGAAGTGAACAGCGACTACGACGAAGGGGCATGTTGTTTTTCACCCGACGGGAAAACCATGTACTTCACCCGTTGTTCGTACGACTCAGATTATCCTCGTTTTGCAGAGATTTACAGTAGTACGCGTAGTGATGCGTCATGGGGAAAGCCCCAACTGGTAGAAATCAGCAAGGATACGCTTTCCAGTTATGCTCACCCAGCAGTTTCTCCAGACGGGAGATGGCTCTACTTTACCAGTGATATGCCAGGAGGCCTTGGCGGATTGGATATCTGGCGAATCGCCCTCACTGAGAACGGCATAGGCGGTGTGGAGAACCTCGGAGAACCCATTAACTCCGAAGGAGATGAAATGTTTCCCGTATTCCGTCCCAATGGTGACCTCTATTTCTCTTCCAACGGCCATGTGGGTATGGGAGGTTTGGACTTATTCTGCGCACGACAGGATAGCAGTGAAACATGGAAAATTGAGAACCTGAGATACCCCATGAACTCCAGTGGCGATGATTTCGGTATGACTTTTGAGGGAGTACACAACCGAGGATTCTTCTCTTCAAATCGTGGCGACGCCCGTGGCTGGGATCATATCTTCTCTTTCGAGTGTCCTGAGATATTACAGACCGTCAAAGGATGGGTGTATGAAAAAGATGGGTACGAGCTACCTCAGGCACTTGTTTATATGGTTGGAAACGATGGTACAAATCTTAAACTAAATGTCCGTGGAGATGGTTCCTTTGTACAGGAAATTCAGCCAAATGTAGATTATGTCTTTCTCGGAACTTGCAAAGGATACCTCAATCATAAAGAAGAATTGCGCATCGACACCAGCTCAATTAGCCGTGAGTATGTTTTACAGTTTCCTTTGGCTAATATCTCCGCCCCCGTACTTGTACGCAATGTATTTTACGAGTTCGATAGTGCCGTACTTACTCCTAATAGCACCCAGGCACTCGACTCACTTGTCGATTTGCTAAACGAGAATCCCAACATCACCATCGAATTAGCCAGTCATTGCGACTATCGTGGTCCAGACGCCTATAACGAACGACTCAGTCAGCGCCGTGCCGAGAGCGTAGTGCACTACCTTATCGACCATGGCATTGCTGAAGACCGTCTTTCGCCTATGGGTTACGGTGAAACCCGTCCGAAAATTGTCACCCGGAAAATTGCCGAACAGAATCCTTTCCTAACTGAGGGCGACACGCTGACTGAGGCTTACATCTTGACCATCGAGGATGTAGAGAAACAGGAAATCTGTAATGCTTTGAACCGTCGTACTGAATTTCGTGTACTCCGTACTACCTACGGCATGGACTTCCTGATGAGGAAAGATGATACAGAAGAATAATAAAGCCCTCCCCTAGGGGAAGGCTTTATACTCAGAATAATCTTTCTCTTGCTAGGATTATCTATGCTAATTACGCAGCAACAGCCTGTCCAGCCAAGAAAACAAGAGCAACACTAACGATAGCGTAAAGCTCAGGGAACACAGCCAGCACCAGAGTGTTACCAAATACATTATGGCCCTGAGCCATGGCTGCGATACCATTAGCGCAAACCTGGCCCTGACGAATACCAGAGAACAGACAAGCCAGACCGCAGGCAATACCAGCACCTAACACAGCACTAGCCTGAATAGCGGTAATCTCAGGGGTGAGCAAACCAAAAATGTTCTGGCACAGGAAGAAACCTGCGAAACCATACAAGCCCTGTGTACCAGGCATAGCCGAAAGGGCCAGAGCGTTACCGAAAATTTTCGGGTCTTTCTTCAAACCGCCAATAGCAGCATTACCAGCGATAGTTACTCCGTAGGCACTGCCGATACCCGACAAACCTACCATGATTGCGATGCCCAGATAGGCAATAAGCAAATTTGTGTCCATTTTTTTACGTTTTTAAGTTTATAATTTTTATTTCTTCTTTTATCTCTTAAACGGAGTGTATTCCAGTCCACCGCCCTCGTACCCGGAGTTCTTAAAGAACTCTACAAAGGTCAGACGCATAGGATGTACGAAAGCACCAAGTACATTCATGAACATATTTAGGGCATGACCGAAGACGAAAATGATAATCATCACCAGGGGACCCAGAATGATATTATCTGGGGCGAAACCTGCAGCAAGGCTATTGAACACCGAGGCTACGATACCGCCTGACAATCCGAGTGCAAAGAGACGGATATAAGAAAGCATGTCGCCGAGCATTCCCGTTGCCATGTTGTAGGCATCCCATAAACCAAGACCTATGTTCAGAGGCAATGCTGTAAGTGGTTTCTTGTAAGCATCGGGGCTATTGTAGCAAAATGCCATAACCATTGCAGCGATAGCCACCCATTTGGCTATAGAAGCATATTGTGGAAGGAACATGATGACTGCACCAGACAATACGACGAGTAACCAAGCAAAGCTGGACACCGAATAACGGGCGCCAAACTGTATAGCTTTGTTCACAACCTTCAATATCATACCAAACACAATCTGGATGAAGCCAAGGATCAGTGAGAGGTTGAACATCTGGCTGTTATCAAGCGATACGGCTGCACCAATCTTGTCGAAGAATGGGGTATTCAGCACATCTTTCGGGTCATAGAGGTTGAAACCGAAGAAGGCACCCGAGAGAAATCCAAACACAAAGGCCGATATGCCCATCGTTAGCAGCAGATTGAGGGCTGCGCGCAGTCCGTCACTCATGTTCTTGACGAACAATTTCGTAAGCAATACCGCCACCGTAATAAACAATCCATAGCCCGAGTCGCCCAAACAAAGCCCGAAGAAGACGATGTAGAAAGGAGCAAAGAACGGAGTCAAGTCCAGTTCGTTATACTTCGGCAACATGTACAACTTCGTAATCATCTCGAAGAGACGGAAGAAACGATTGTTCTTCAAGCAGATGGGTATGTCATCATCAGGTGTAGGGTTACTAATTTCATACCAAGCAGCATCGTCGCTAAAGGCCTGCTCCAGTTCAGTCTGCTTAACAGCAGGGAACCAGCCGTTGAGGACCATCAAATGGTCGGCAGCAGCGGTAGAAGTTCCTTCCTTCACAGTATCGAATTGCATTTTAGCATTCAGCACGCGCAAAGCCTCTTCCACGCTCGACAGATTCTCTTGCGAGAGTTGGGTCAGAAATTCGGTTTCCTTTTCCAATTCCTGCGTCAGCGCCTCATGCTCTGCTTGCAGTTTACTCAACGATACGGCAGGCAAAGAAACATGAGTTGCAGGTAACTCGCTTTCCTCATCATGGGCCACTAGTACAAAGTAAATATTCTTACTCATCTCGCTAACAGCCATAACGGGGAAATGTCCCTCTATTTCTTTCTTGAACACCTTGGCTGGAGCCACATAGAACTGCAACTCACAACCGGCAGCAGAAAGTTTCTTCTGTACCAGTTCGGGGTCGAAATCGCCCCAAGGCTCCAACTGAGTCAGCTGGGCCTGCTGCCTCGTATCTTGCTGGCGTAAATCGGCTAGATGCTCGAAACGAGCAGTAAGTGGAAGTAGGTCCTTAAAGTCCTTAAGGTCTTTAGACACCTTAAGGTCTTTTGCTGCAGCAAGCAAGGTTTTCATTTCCTTTTGCAGAGCGGTCAGTTGCTTTATCTGCTCCACATAACCCGAAATAGTTTCAGACTGCTGCGGATTGACCTCACTCGTCACTACATGCATGACACCAAGGTCTTGCAGACGGTGGAGGAAATCCTCGTATTCCCGATGATAGACCAGGAAGGTGAGTTTCTTCATTTTCTCTATCATGCCGTGGCCTCCTTTCCTTCTTCCTCAGCCTTGCGCTTCTGCTGCAAGGACTTCAATATCTTCTGAGAAGACTTGGATAGGTTTTCCTCGTCCTCCATGAATCGCTTAATCTTGCGCACCGCTTCCTGAAAACCCGGGATCTGCACCTTCTCAAAAAGGTTAACCTTCTGAGTAGTCTTCTTTCGAGCATGTTCAAGCAGACCCGTTTTGGCCATCACAAACTCCCGTTCTACGGCAGTCTTGGCCAGGCCTTGTAACAGATTAATTCCGTCAAAGTACCACTTGGGGGCACTGAACAAACCAAAAGGACGCACTGCCAATTGGATGTTAGTAAGAATAGGGACACGCACACCCGCAATCTTCTTCACATCCATCTCTACATCCTTCAAACTTACCAGCGATGCGTCGAACTCACCCCAAAGAGCATACATTCGTTCGTATCCGGCAATCTGTTTCTGAAGTTTACGCTCAAGTTCCTCGGCCTCCTCCTTGCATTTCTTCACCTCAAGGCGCAACGCCGTTTCCTTGCTCTTGATAATGGGCAAGGTACGCTGGCGCATTTTGAGGTTCTTCTCAATCTGCTGAAGCGATGTCTTGTTATATTGAAACTTTATTGCCATTCGTTATTTCCAGTAGATATCTGTAAATTCCTTCTTGATGTTAACTTCCTCAAGCTTGAAGTACTTGCGGAAGAGGCTCCAGGTTACATCGAGCATTTCCTCTGTGTTGAGGTTGACATCGATGGCGAGCAACTTCGAAGCATAATCTTTAGCGAAGTCGAGACAGCGGTTGTCGTAGTCGGTAAGGTCGAAACCATTCTCCAACTTGGTCTTGGCATTGGCGGCATCGGCATACAGACGAATGGCGGCATTCATCACCTGCGAATGGTCCTTGCGAGTCTTCTTACCTGCCACAAGTTGCTTCAGACGCGACAGCGAACGGAATGGGTCAACAACGACCTTACCCACATCAGAGTCACGGCGTAGATATAACTGACCCTCAGTGATGTAACCTGTATTATCAGGTACGGCATGCGTGATGTCACCACCACTAAGCGTGGTTACGGCAATGATAGTAATGGAACCGCCACCCACACTCTCGGGGAACTGTACGGCCTTCTCGTAAATCTTAGCCAAGTCGGAATAGAGTGAGCCTGGCATAGAGTCCTTTGAAGGAATCTGGTCCATACGGTTTGACACAATAGAAAGAGAGTCTGCGTATGAAGTCATATCAGTAAGCAACACAAGTACGGTCTCATGTTTCTCTACAGCAAAGTATTCAGCTGCAGCCAAGGCCATATCTGGAATAAGCAGACGCTCCACAGCTGGGTCTTCTGTCGTATTGATGAAAGAGATGATACGGTCGAGCGCACCAGCATTAGAGAATGTGTTACGGAAGAAATAATAGTCATCGTTGGTCATACCCATACCACCGAGAATAATCTTATCGGCCTTGGCACGCATGGCCACAAGTGCCATAACCTCGTTAAATGGCTGGTCGGGGTCGGCAAAGAAAGGTATCTTCTGACCCGACACCAAAGTATTGTTCAAGTCGATACCTGCAATACCCGTTGCAATAAGTTCACTGGGTTGTTTACGGCGCACAGGGTTTACACTGGGGCCACCGATAGGTACTTCCTTGCCTTCAATCTCTGGACCGCCGTCGATGGGCTGTCCATAAGCATTAAAGAAACGACCTGCCAACTGCTCACTAACTTTCAATGAGGGCGATTTGCCAAGGAAGGTAACTTCGGCATTGGTAGGAATACCACCCGTACCCTCGAATACCTGCAGAGTGACATCGTCACCCATAATTTTCACCACCTGAGCTAATTTACCATTGATTGTGGCCAACTCATCGTAACCTACACCCTTTGCCTTTAATGAGCAAGTGGCTTTGGTTATCTGGCTAATCTGCGTGTATATTTTTTGAAATGCTGTTGCCATAATTATAACATTGCTTCAATTTGCTTAATGTAGTCGTAGTATTGTTCGCTCTTGTACTGGGAGTAGTTCATCTGCTTGCAGAGGTTAATCATCTTCTTAAAGTAATCCACCATCTCAAGGAAAGTATCAAACTTATAGTCCTCCTTCTCGCATATAGTCGTCACAAGGTTTAGGATTTCCTCCTGACGCTCCAAAGGAGTAACAGCATCTACTTCGTCAAAAGCATCCTGCTGCAAGATTACATAATCGATTATCTCACTCTTCCAGAAAGTAACATGATATTCTACGGGAACACCATCGTCACCCAAAATATTAATCTGCTCAGCAATTTCCTTACCACGCTGCATGCGGGTCTTCAGGGCGAGCACCTTCGGAATCCACTCTTCGTTGATGTGGTCCTTGATGTAATCGGCGAACTCGGGATATTCAAGGTACTTCGAATACGAATCAATGGGGTTCACGGCAGGATAGCGCTTCTTGTCGGCACGGTCCTGTTCCAGAGCATAGAAGCAACGAGCCACCTTCTTGGTATTCTCCGTTACAGGCTCCTTCAGGTTACCACCAGCGGGCGATACGGTTCCGAGGAAGGTTACACTACCCACCTCACCATTACGCAAATAGACATAGCCTGCACGACCATAGAAGTTTGAGATAAGGGCTCCGAGGTCCATAGGGAAGGCATCGGGACCAGGAAGTTCCTCCATACGGTTCGACATCTCACGCAAGGCCTGTGCCCAACGAGAGGTGGAGTCGGCCATGAGAAGTACGCGAAGACCCATCGAACGATAGTATTCAGCCATTGTCATGGCGGTATAAACAGAAGCCTCACGGGCAGCCACAGGCATGTTCGATGTGTTGGCGATGATGATAGTACGCTCCATCAGCTTACGACCTGTGTGGGGGTCAACTAGCTCGGGGAACTCAGTAAAGATTTCCACAACCTCATTGGCACGCTCACCACAAGCTGCGATAATCACGATGTCGGCTTCGGCCTGCTTCGAAATAGCATGCTGCAGCACCGTCTTACCCGTACCGAAGGGACCTGGGATAAATCCCGTACCACCTTCTACAATCGGGTTAAATGTATCTATCGTGCGTACGCCCGTTTCCAACAATTTGAAGGGACGGGGTTTCTGCTTGTAGTTGGTCATCGCAAACTTCACGGGCCAGTGCTGAACCATATCGACTTTCACCTCATTACCCTGCTCATCTTCAAGCACGGCGATAGTATCATGAATCTTGTACTGTCCAGCAGGTACGATGCTTTTCACCGTAGCCACGCCCTTCAACTGGAAGGGCACCATGATTTTCAGGGGCTGATGGTTTTCCTCCACTTTACCCAACCAGTCGCTCTCCTGTACTTTATCACCTTCTTTGGCTAAAGGTTCAAAATCCCATAGGCGGTCGGCATCAAGGGGCTCAGTGTACTGACCACGCTTCAAGAAGACACCTTCCATCTTGTCGAGGTCATTCTGCAAACCATCGTAATTCTTACTCAACATACCAGGACCGAGTTGAATCTCGAGCATGTGGCCAGTAAATTCAGCCTCAGCGCCTACTTTCAGTCCACGGGTGCTTTCAAACACCTGCACATACACATCCTGACCGATGACCTTAATCACCTCGGCCATCAAACGATCGCCGCCAGTTGTAATGTAGCATATCTCTCCCTGTACCACGGGACCGTCCACACGGAGGGTTACCATGTTGGAAACTACGCCACTAACTTTTCCTTTTGTCATTTTATATAGTTTTTACCTTATTTTCTTATAAATTCTTCAGGGACTTCAGCCTCCGAACGCAATTCGTTGATAATCCTCTCAAAGGTTTCCTTTCCTTGCTCTACATCAAGGCGTGCCCAACGCTCCTGAATTTCCAATTTGCAAAGATAGGCAAAGACAGCCTCAATGGAGAAAGTGTCGGCAAAGGTCTGCTCGTCGAGCCACATCCACTTGAAGGCATCTAACATCCGTTCCTTGCGCACGGGATCTTCTTCATCCACAATCTTCATGATTTCCGACAGATAGGGAAGCAGGGAACCCAAATTGAAATCTTTGGCATCGTTGGTACGAATCATTTCCTGCACCTCTCCGTCACCCTTTATAAAGTCACTCACCTTCCATCCTTGCCGACGGGCAATCATAGCGGTCATGATGTTCGTAACATCATAGTTCAACTGATACCAACGACGCATCAAGCCATCAGGACATCGCTTCGTGCAGTAGTCGTAGTAGGTCAGCAGTACCTCGTCCTCGGGATAGTAGCCCTCACGGCTAGCATTTTGGTCGTAGTCGGCCACGAACTGACGCAAGAACTGCGGATAAGCACTCGTTCCGAGGTCTATGCCACGCGCGTCTTCCACCAACTCCAACAATTGCTCGCTGGTGTAAAGACCCGTTGTCTCCAGCTCTGCCTCAGGATTACGCAGCAGGCTCACCAGATTCTGGCAATCGTGGCGAAGGAAAAGGAACTGCAGCAATTGTTCGTCGTGGCGCCCAATCTCCGCCTGCAATTCCTCACGCAACTGCGTGATGCTATAGCCTGGCTTCGTGTCCGACAGTTGCAATTCGGGCAATCCTGCCATTATGCAATAGTAATTTGCCATCTTTTTATCAATTCACAATTGTTAATTCATAATCTCCACGCAGTCAATCATGAATTATGAAATGTGCATTAAAACAATGTTTCTACAAGCTGCGGACGAAGGAAGGCCTTGAAATAGGTTTCAAACTCTTCTTTACCAAAATTCACCTTGTATGAACCATCAGCAGGCTGAATCGTGAACAGTGCATTCACGCCATTCACCTTTTCAATGCTAACGCCCTTATCCAACAACGCTTTAGCGTGCTTCATAAAATAAGCCTTCAGTTCGTCGGCATCGGCAGAAGATATTACCAGTTGCTGGTCGCCAGTCCATTGTTGAGCCAAAGCCACAGTAAACTGTCCGAGGAAATTCTTGTCTGCAGTCAAATTATCTACCGCATCGCCAACGACCTTGTCAGTCAGAACATTGGTAATCTCACTCTTCAGTGCATTCAGGGCCTGTCCCATATACAACTTCAGTTCATTTTTCGTATTGGTATCCAGTTCTGCGGCCTTTTTCTTTGCCATATTCTCTATGACTTGTGCCTGTTCCTTAGCCTCGGCAACTATCTTCTCGGCCTGGCCCTGAGCTTCTGCTATAATACGGTCAGCTTCCTGCTTGCCTTTTTCAACACCCTCACGATAGATTTTCTCTGTGAGTTCCTGAATTTTTTCCATAATATTTATACTGATTTTTGTTTTTTGTTTCAGAGCGCAAAGATACGAAAAATCCCTTACGCGACCAAATATATCTAATAGTAAATACGCGCGCACATAATAAGGGGCATTAAAAAAACAGCGGCTCATCCTTTTTAGGATAAGCCGCTATGTTTCGACCACTTGGTCTTAAATCTTACAGACTGATTGCGCCAGAAGGACAAGCATCAGCACATGTGCCACACTCTGTGCACTCATCGGGATTGATAGAATAGATCTCACCCTCAGAGATTGCGCCAACAGGACATTCATCAATGCAAGTACCACAAGCAACGCAGTCGTGTCCGATTACATAAGCCATAGTTTCTGCGTTTTATTTTATTGGTTAGTAATGAAGTTTGCTGCAAAAGTAATCAATTTTAGTGATTCTCTCCTAATATTTGCCCATATTTTTCATTGCGATTCATCAAAAATGATGATTCAGGCAATATTCAATTAGGAAGAGGCGTTTAGTATATGAAATAAATGCGCGCTAAAAAAATACTATTCATTGCTCTTTCGCTACTGACGCTAACCGTAGCCAACGCCCAAGAGCTCAAAGTGCAACATCGCCCATATCTGGACATGCGAAGATTGCACTGGGGATTTCTTTTTGGACTCCAGATGCAAGACTTGGAATTCAAGAACAATGGGCACATCGACCCCACTACGGGAGAACAATGGCATATCGATGTGGACAATTATAGCCCTGGATTTACGGTGGGAATCTTGGGAGAGATCCGCCTCAATAAGTATTTTTCGCTGCGTACGACTCCTTCGATGAATTTCGGGCAACGCCGCATCTGGTTTCACGAACAAAACTCCGGGCGCGACTCTACACAGGTGCTTAAGAGTACATACATATCGGTCCCTGTGGATGTGAAGTTCTCGGCACCACGATACAACAATTTCAGACCCTACTTCATCGCAGGAGCTGCGCCAAGCATCGACCTTGCCGGGCACAAGCACCGTGCCATTCGCACCAAGCCCATGGATTGTTTCATCGAATTTGGTATGGGGTGCGATATCTATCTACCCTTCTTCAAACTCATTCCTGAACTTAAATTCAGTTTCGGACTTCTTGATATTTTAAACAGAAAGCGTTCCGACCTTATTGACGGCACATTGATGAAATATACCAATTCCGTTGACAAGGCTCATTCAAAGATGATTACCCTGACTATTTACTTCGAGTAGCAAGGGCTACCATTCAAATTCCAACACCCCTACAAAACGGCCATTCTTGCCTTGATGGTCGAGAGGTATCATACGCCCGTCTAAATTGGGGAAATACTTAGCATATTCAAAATACGAATGACTATGTCCACCTAATACCACATCGATACCACGCGTAGCAGAAATCAAAGCTGGGTCTTGGTCGTCACTATCACCATAGCCCAGATGCGACAGGCACACCACAAAGTCACAACCTTCTTCTTCACGCAACTTATCTACAATGCGTTGTGCCACTTTCAAGGGATGATGATAGATTACTCCTTCACAATTAGGCTTCGATACCAAACCCTCCAATTGAGGAGCCAAACCAAATATTCCGATACGGCGACCAGCACGCTCCACGACTATATAATCCTTGACCAGCCCCTCACATACCGTACCCGCGAAGTCGTAGTTCGCACAGACTACGGGAAACTCCGCCATACGGAACAGCCGTGCCATATTTTCCATGCCGAAATCAAACTCATGATTGCCGATGGTGCAGGCATCATAACCCATCTCGTTCATCAAACGCACCTCAACCTCACCCTTGAAAAGATTATAATAGACACTACCCTGCGAGAAATCGCCACAATCCAACAGCAATAGATCGGGTGCGTCCACCCTCATTTGCTTAACCAAAGCCGCCCGACGCATATACCCGCCCTTATCGGCCTGGTCGGGATTTAGGTCATGTTTCGAGATGGGTTCTACACAGGAATGTGTATCACTGGTATGAACGAGTGTCAGCGTCTGTGCTGGCGCTAAATGAAGAGTGAAGAATGAAAAATGAAAAATGAATAGTATTATGCGTTTCATTTCCGTCAATCTTTAATGGTTATTCTACCTTCCATCTGTGAAGTTATCACCTTAGCACGCTGAATGCTCTGCATCATACAGTCACGGGTAAACAAATCACTCACGACCAGTTTCTGCGCTTTCTTCAGTGCATACATCTTATCATTCCCCTCGGCCAGATAGTCGAGTGTGGCAATACGATATATGCGCTCTGGGTTTATCGGCTGTCCACCTACCATCGCGCTGACGAGTTGTCCGTCCTTCGTGATTACCAGTCTGACCTCACGGCTTACGCCTTCCCCATGCACATGGGCTATGTCCTGAAAAAGGAAGAGAAGGTCGCTGCCCTTTAGATACACAATGGAGAGTTTATTATTAAACGGCGATATTAAGATAATGTCACCCGTACGCACCACGCCTTTAGGCATATTGTTGCGCAAACCGCCCATATTCACCAGTCCCAAATCCGCCTTTGTCCCATTCTCGAAATCAGAAAACTCCACCATCACATCGGCAGCCCAGTTGGACAACAAGCTCTCAGGCCTATCCACCGCCATACCCACAAGGCTTTCGCCCAATATTGGAGCCATCATACTATCTACGGCAGTCTTATAGTCCGCTACGATGGCAAAGGCATCCGAATCGGGTCTTGCGTCCAAAGCGCTTGTCACTTCTATTCTGCCGCTCGAAATCTTTCGTTGCGCAGAGGCATAATGAACTATAGATGATTGACAACTAAAAACAAATAGGAGGAACAGGACTTTCTTCATACCATTATGATAACTACTTGTGCAAAATTACAAAAAATATAAATCTTGTCAAAAAAACCAATAGTATTCCAATCCGCACAATAGTAATCCAAGGCATTACGCTATACTATTCCGTCGCCCCTCGCACTATTAGTCTTTCATACATTAAACAATAGTGTGCATGGCAATACACCACTGCGACTTTATAAGAACAAACAAAAATGGACAAACGGACAAGACAGACAATTGTCCGTTGTCTATTTTGTCTTATTCCCTTTGCTTTTTCTTTTTGTTTTTGTAACTTTGCCCCATGCTGACATAAGGACAAGCGTGTCCTATGCTAGTACCTTATGGGAATATTAATACGCGTTTGCTATTATTCGGGAACTCTGAAATGTAGGAAGTTTCAAAATTCGTACCGAAGAATAAGTCGCAAGCGTCTATGCGTAGCATGGACGGACTTATCTGGTACGATGGGTATCCTACAACCTCAGAGTTTGGATGAGAAAGCGTCCATGCTCTGTTTTTGTTCTATACCTATTGTTCCAGAGATAGCAATGCCATGAAGAACTTAAATACAATTAATTATAAGCTGTATGTTTGAAAAGTGGAACACATTTGTCTATGAATTAATTGAGGCAAAAACAAAAAACATTGAAGAAGAGCCTTATCATAAGCAGATTGAGGCACAAATGCAACATTTAGGTTGGCTCAAATGGCGAAATGAGATTTGTCATAAGGAGAATGTGCAAATAGGAAGAACACATATTCAACCCGACATCACTATAAAAAAAGATGGTGAGGTTCAATTCGTCATTGAAGTAAAGCGTCCCGTATATACTCAGAAAGCTACAGATGTAAACCAATTGGTATCATACATACGGCAAATGAAGACCCAGGTAGGCATTTACATTGGTGAGCATATTGAGATATTCTATGATAAAAATGGGATGAGAGATGCTCTATCTGTTCAACAAATTCCTATAGAGCTAAACAATAAACGTGGGGCGCGCTTCGTCGAGATATTTTCTCAAGAGAACTTCAGCAAAGAAACAATTATTGACTTCTGCGAGGAGTGTATTGAAGAACAACATCGCCAAGAGAGTCTAAACAAAATTAAGGAGGGACTTATTGCAGATACGCAACAACAAGTAGCAGAGGCTCTTCGACCATATTTAGCCGAAAAATATAATGGCAAGTTTACAGAAGATGAGATAAAACAAATGCTCTCAACTATTCATTTCTCTGCTACTATGGACGGGGAGATTCCACAAACGGAAAAGATAAAACAAACGCATAATACCAAGGGGAAACAGCAAACTACAGAGATTCCTCAAGAAGATAAGCCTCGATTACTTGATTTGCCTACACTACCATCATATTTTATCAATGTGAAGAGCGACTTAATAAAGCAAGTGATATCAGATATAGGCATAGGCAAAGATATTTCTGAAATAAAAGATCTTGAAGAACTGGAAGTACTGAAGAAGGAGGTCAAGAGAATAGAGAAGAAGCGCAAAATGCATAATACTCATTCTTGTGCGCTTAGTAAGTACATTGAATATATCAAGGCTGGTCTGGGTTTCCAAGATATGGAGTATGATGCGATGTTAGTAAAAAAAGGAAAACGCACATTGGTAACAAAACTTGATAAGAAAGAAAGTGTGATTGCCAAGACACCTAATGACAAACATAGAGCACCTTTTGTCTTTAATATGGTCGGCCTGGATAAAGGAGATAAGATTATTTTTGAGCCATTAAATATTGAGGTGGAAGTATTTGATAGTAAGAAAATAATCTATAAAGGTAATCTCTATACACTAACAGGCTTTTGCAAACAATTCTTGCCTGATAACTTGAGGACGAAGAGTGATGCTTATCAAGGCCCAAAATTCTTCACATATCAGGAGAAGACTTTGTGGAAAATAAGATTGGAAAAAGAATCTAACAATTGAGTTAAACACATCGGTTGCCTTAAATTATCCAAGTTAAGACAGACATTTGTCTGTCTTGTCTGTCCGTCCGACTTTTACTACTTTGACCTTGACTCGCCCTGCTCTTTAACGGAGTGGGGCTTTTACTTTGCATCAAAGAACAAAATGGCATACCCCGAATCAATGCCGAGAATAAGGGCTAAGGAAGTGGAGCATAAGCCATAACGATACGGTGCTTTCTTTGTTCATAAGTTTGGAATGTGCGTACCAAAGTTTGGAACGAAGAGACCAAACCTTGGAATGCGCGTTCATAACCTTGGGAATCTTTATGCAATGGGGGCACTACTTTAACTTCGTTGATGATAGGGTTTTCACTACCTTTGACCTTCGTCGTTAACGACTCGGTCTTAGATAGGAGGCACCTCGGTTTTCACTACTCTGGCCTGCTTCGCAGCCCTTAGATAGGATACACCTCGGAAATACAAAATAAAAGCGGCGTAGCATTATTGCTCCGACACGCTATGCAAGCGAACAAGTTCGAGCGGCGACTCGACCTGTTGGTCTTTATGTTCTCGCCAATGGAAAAATGATATGCGAGCATATTTTTTCCTCTGCTGATATCATTTTGCCGCTTTTATTTTGGTATTTCGCTCGATTTTCACTACCTTTGTCCCCGCTTTCCGCTTTAGGTCGCTGGCAGGATGCAGAGTTCCCTGTTATGCCTTTAGTTGAGATGTACAACAATTTAAAAGACCAGAACAATGGCAGATTTAATTAAAATTGCTGAGGAAGCATTTGCTACAGGTAAGCAGCATCCCGCATTCAAGGCTGGTGACACCATTACCGTAGCTTACAAAATCATCGAGGGAACCAAGGAGCGTATTCAGCTCTATCGTGGCGTAGTCATTAAGATTTGTGGCCATGGTGACAAGAAGCGCTTCACCGTTCGCAAAATGTCAGGAACCGTTGGTGTAGAGCGTATCTTCCCCATCGAAAGTCCAAACATTGACAGCATCACCGTTAACAAGGTTGGTAAGGTACGCCGTGCTAAGCTGTACTACCTGCGCAACTTGACGGGTAAGAAGGCTCGTATTGCCGAGAAGCGCAATGCCGCGATTGAGGAATAAGCGAGCGTCTCGAGAATGAAATGAGAAGGCATCAAGAGCTTCGCGCTCGAGATGCCTTTTTTATTCGGGAATCGTAAAATCGTAAAATCAAGCCATGATACAACTGCGAAACATCACCAAGCGATTTGGCAGCCTACAAGTCCTGAAGGGTATCGACCTCGACATCAATCGGGGCGAAATCGTTAGCATCGTCGGCCCCAGCGGTGCCGGCAAGACTACATTGCTTCAGATTATGGGCACACTGGACAAGGCCGACACGGGAACGATACAAATCGAGGGTACGGACATCGACACGCTATCAGCAAACCAACTCAGCCACTTCCGCAACCAAAAGATTGGTTTCGTATTCCAGTTCCACCAACTCCTGCCCGAATTCACAGCGCTGGAAAACATCATGATACCCGCATTCATTGGTGGTGCAGGCAGGAAGGAGGCCAAGCGCAGGGCTGAGGAATTGCTCGATTTCATGAATCTCGGTGAGCGTGCCAACCACAAGCCCAACCAATTGTCGGGCGGCGAAAAACAGCGCGTGGCCGTAGCACGGGCATTGGCAAACAATCCAGCCGTCGTGATGGCCGACGAGCCCTCGGGCAGCCTCGATTCGCAGAATAAGCAGGAACTGCACCAACTCTTCTTCGACCTGCGCGAGCGCTTCGGACAGACTTTCGTCATCGTTACCCACGACGAACAACTGGCCGCACTTACCGACCGTACCATTCACTTGTGCGACGGAGTTATCGCGTAAGTAATCGGACACGAAGCTACGCTTGCGTAGAGGAACGGAGCAAGAAATACACTATAAAATTTGGTGGCTAATATAAAATAGTCGTATCTTTGGGGCAATTACATACTCAAAGATACGAATTTTAATCTCTTAGCAATATGAAAAAACTGCTCTTAATGGCCATTATGCTCCTTATGGGTATTACGGCAAAAGCCACCGTCACACTGGTGTCGGCGGACACGAATAACTATATTTGGACTGTTAGTGACACGCAGGGCAACCTGCAGTATGTACTGGAAGCAAGGGAGGGCAACCCCTCGAACGGTTTCAAGCTCACGCTCAGCCAACTCGACCCCCAGGGTGGCACACCTTATATCTCGACAGACATGTACAACAGCCAGTACTATTGGGAATCGTATTTCTATACCCTCACCGAGCAACAGTTCGGCACGGGCTATTCGCTGACAAACAACCTCAAAGAGTTGGTGGTTAATAATGTCTTGTTAGATGCAGGGCTCTTCCAGTATTACACTGAGATGAGGAAACTGATGCTCAACTACGACTACAACGTCACCATCCCCGACAACTGCTTTGGCCAGTGCGAGGACTTATGGAAGGAAGGTATCTATGTCAACTTCAGTGGAACGAACTTCCAGATAGGTGTCGATGCCTTCTATCTTTACAATCAATTCAACCTCTATACCAATTCTACTGTGGTGAGAGATGCTTTCACACAAGCCAAGTATGTTTTCAACTATATCTATACTGGTCCTCGTATCGTAGTGACTGCCGATCGTACCAATATGGTATGGACGGGTATAAGCGAAGCCGATGGTGTGCAGTATGAGTTGGGAGCTATCGATGGTAATCCCTCGAATGGATTCTATCTTACCCTCTCGCCCTATAACAACAGTAAGGGCTACATCTCGACGGAATTCGTTGGAGACGGCAATTTCTGGGAGCCTTATTTCGCAGCCGAGAGTTATGCCGTTTCAGGTACCGCTTACCAAGCAGCCAACTGCATCAAGCAACTGACGCTCATCAATGTGGCCATAAATGGAGAGGTTACGAACCTGTTTGCCAGCTATGCGGAAATCGACAGCATGCTCATAAACATGGACAACAACTGGAGTGATTATTGGATTCCCGAGGGAACTTTCTCGGGTTGCACATCGCTTGAAAAGGTGACCATCAACTTCGCTGGCTCGAACTTCTGGACCAACACCAACTGCCTCAACAACACAGCCAGCTATACCATCTACACCAACAGCGTTGTTGCAGAAAATGCGCTCAACGTCTATAAGAACGACAACTCGTCGGCCTTCACGGTGGTTAACACGGCATCAGCCGTTGTCATCGACGACTCGCAAGCCAGCAACATGATATGGATAGGCTCTGATGTGGACAGCAATGTGCAGTTCGAGATAGGCGCCATCAACGGTAGCCCCTCTAACGGCTTCTACATGGAGGTATCGAGGTTCGACACTTCCAAGCCCGCCACCGTTACGGCAGCCTTGCGCAACGACCCCAACTTCTGGGAGCCTTTCTTCTACTACACTTCCTATGGTGTCAGTGGCGAGTACCACAATATTAACGAGAGCCTGAAGAAACTCACCATCACGGATGTCGATATGGCACAAGACCTGTTCCAGTATTACTCTGTTATACGCGAGCTGACGCTCAACTACAGCTACGATGCCACCATTCCTGAGAGTTGTTTCTCGGAATGCAGTGAGTTGGACACCGTATTTGTCAACTTCTCGGGCAATAGCCTCGGCATTGACAGTTGGGCATTCAACACCGACAACAACTATGTAGTGAAGACCGCTGACTTTGCTGCCAAGCGAGCCTTCTCCACCTACAAGAACAATTATGGCGCCCAGTACACCATTCTCTATACGGGTGAAGTTCCCTTGTCCAACTACTACCTCATCATCGATGGACTAACCGCCGCCGAACAGGAGCAGTGGCGCTTTGCCGAGTCAGGTGACAATGAAAACGAATACATCATTGACCTCGAGGCGAACAACCTCACCTTCCCCACCAGCACCACCTTCTATGTGGGCACGCTCGACGGCTCGATAAGTCTGGGTACTTACAACTCGATTTATGCTCCTGAAAGCGGATGGGGAATTGAACTTGTCAATCTCGAAAATGGAAAGACCTTTCCTTTCATATCGCCCTCATACCTTGTAGGCCGCATCATCTTCCGCGATGGTGACTGGAAGAATATCCAATTCGACGCGAAGCGTTGTGCTAAGCCCACCGTCACTTACTCCGACGGCAAGCTCCACTTCGCATGCGACACTCCGGGCGTAACCTACAATTATAACATCAGCTTCGGCAATGGTGGTGATACCAGCGAAACGGAAGTCACGCTCGACAGCTACACCATCAATGTTTCCGTCTCTGCCTACATGCAGGATGGCACCCTCGCAGGTTCAGAGGAAACTCAGGAACAGTTCACCATAAGCCCCACCAGCGGCAGTGGGCAAGGTGGTGACATAAATGGTGACGGTGTTGTGAACATAGCCGATATTACCGCAGTCGCCAACATTATATTGGGTAAGGCTCCTGCTTCCGACCCGAACGAATAGCAATCCATAATATCAACAAACAAAGGGCGCATATTGGTGTGCCCTTTGCTTGTTAATATTGTGCAATGCATGCACAATTCTATTATTCCCTTTCTTTATATTTAGGAAAAGTGCGTCCAACCCGACCGACGCGTCACAGCACGGCCATTAGGCGCAAAGATGGATAGCGTCTCCGAGGGCTCACCAAGCTGGTCGGGATACAATAGCATAACGCTGGTATGACTGAAATAGCGATGAATGAGCAAAGGTAGATTGTCGAATAACGACTGATAGGAAATAAACTCGGGACGCGCTGTGACGGCGACAATCATATCGTCCACACCCACACGCGAGGCAAGCGACGGGAACTGAGACCACCGTGCCATCTCCATGAACTCAGAGCGCAGACTACCATGTTTCTGACGCATATATCCTTTTATATACGGCAGCGTATCGAGATGGGCATGGAATTCCATGTGACAATCTAACTGCTCGCCGATACGGCAGATATGTTCCAGCCATTTATAGAAGCCCACCTCATATTCTGCCTTCTGCGGAACGGCAACCACGATACGGCGAAGCGTGCCTGGAGGTACTATACTGCGTAATGCCATCACCTCACGATGGTTGTTCTCCAGCAAATTATCGATAACGGTACCCAGCGATGACTTGGGCATATCGGTGGTACGGTCCGTGAGGCAGACAATAACCTCACCGCATTCGTGTTCCACCATCGTATGGAGAATACCGCTCGCAATATTGGTGCTCACACGATTCATAGTCAGCATGTGGATGTCGGCGGCAGCAGCTATACCCTGTGCCTTCTCCAACATCTGACGGGCACGCTCATGATGCTTCTTCCCCATTTCATCGTCATAACTAACCGTCAGTCCTATCAAACTTTCGGGAATATACGGGTTACGAATGAGCATCGCCATCTGAGTCATCACTTCAACATTCGCCTCCTGCGAATAAGCGATCAAACACTTGCCGTGATAGGCACCACGGTTCTCCTCCAATGCTGTCTCCCGCAATGCGGTACGACGAGCGCCGTAATTCGTTGCCAAAGAACTAATTACACAGGAGAAGAGTATCAGCATAACTGTACCATTGAGCATCGACTTGTCCATCAGGGGCATCGCCGGATTGAGACCAATCGTCACGATTGCCAATGCACCGGCTGCATGGGCATTGGTTAGACCGAACATGAGTATCCGGCTATCACGATTACCACGCGAGGTAAGTTGCATCAGTTCCGCCGCAATCCACTTACCCAGTGTGGCTACCACCACCATCACCAACACAATCCACATTGTACGAGCATCCTTCAACAACACCTGCACATCGATAATCATGCCCACACCTATCAGGAAGTAGGGTATAAAAAGAGCATTACCGACAAACTCGATGCGGTTCATCAAAGGCGAGGTACGGGGAATGAGCCGATTGACCACCAAACCGGCAAGGAATGCACCGAGAAGACCCTCCAATCCTGCCAGTGAGGCCAGTGCGGCACTGAGGAAGAGCAAGGCAAGGACAAAGATGAATTGCAGTACATTGTCGTCATAGCGACGCAAGAACCAGCGCCCCACCACGGGGAAAAACACCACGACAATGCTGCCATAAACAATACATTTCGCCACAAACCACAGCCAGAAACGCCAGTCGGTATTAGAGGACAAACGCCCTACGATAACAGCCACCAACAACAGGGCAAGGAATATGGCCACGGCTGTGGCTACCACAGAGATGACCACACTGCGATGCCGCCCCAGTCCGTAACGACCGACTATCGGATAAGAGACCAGGGTGTGGGAGGCAAAGATGCAACCCAGCAACAGGGATGCAGAACCATCAAAGTGGAGAATGTACCGCATGGCCACAGCCCCCAAAGCAAATGGTACAAGGAATGTGAGCAGTCCGAATTGCAAACCGCGACGGCCATAGTGTTCAACACTTCCCATATCCAGTTCCAAGGCAGCCAAGAACATGATGTAATAGATACCCACCTGTCCGAATATCTCGAAACTACGGTCGCGCTCTATAACATTGAACCCATAGGGGCCAATAAGCACTCCGGCCAGCATTAGCCCGATGATGTGGGGCACACGCAGTCGGCGAAGCAACAGGGGAGCCAGCAATATAATGACAAGCACCAGAAAGAATATCCAAGTGGGGTCACTAATCAGGGCTCCTTGGTTCGAAAGTAGGATGGCCATTGGTGTCATATCAGGTGCAAAGTTACGGTATTTTATCGGATTTAGCCCACGGATGAGACATAAATAATTCGTAATGATAGTTCATTATGTACAATTAATTCGTATCTTTGCAGTCGATTTCGGAAATTATATAACGACAGACCAATTATGAGAGTAGCGATTGTAGGCGCAAGTGGCGCAGTAGGGCAGGAATTCCTGCGAGTGTTGGACGAGCGTAACTTCCCCATCGACGAGCTGCTATTGTTCGGCAGCGAGCGGAGCGCGGGACGCAAGTACATGTTCCGCGGCAAAGAGGTCGAGGTAAAACTGTTACAGCACAACGACGACTTCCGCGGTGTGGATATCGCCTTCACCAGTGCGGGCGGTGGCACATCGAAAGAGTTTGCCGAAACCATCACCAAACACGGAGCAGTAATGATTGACAACTCCAGTGCGTTCCGTATGGACGAGGATGTACCTCTCGTAGTCCCCGAATGCAATGCCGAGGATGCACTCGTACGCCCTCGCGGCATTATCGCCAACCCCAACTGCACGACCATCATGATGGTGGTTGTACTGGAATGCTTGGAGCGACTGAGTCACATCAAGCGTATCCATGTTGCTTCCTATCAGGCAGCCAGTGGAGCCGGAGCTGCCGCTATGGCAGAACTGGAACAGCAATACCGCGAGGTTCTCGACGGCAAGCCTGTGACGGTCGATAAGTTCGCCTATCAGTTGGCCTACAATGTTATTCCACAGATTGATGTATTCACCGACAACGGCTATACGAAGGAAGAAATGAAGATGTTCAACGAGACCCGCAAAATCATGCACACCGATGCCCAGTGCTCTGCTATGTGCGTGCGTGTTCCCTCGTTGCGCAGTCATTCCGAGGCTGTATGGGTGGAGACCGAAAAACCTGTCAGCCCCGAGGCTTTTGCCCAGGCGATTCGCGAAGGAGAAGGCGTACAACTGATGGACGACCCGAAGAACAAGGTTTATCCCATGCCCCTATTCTTGGCTGGCAAGGATGATGTATATGTAGGGCGTATCCGCAAGGATTTGGCCAACCCTAATGGTCTAACCTTCTGGCTTGTGGGCGACCAAATCAAGAAAGGTGCTGCACTGAACGCGGTTCAGATCGCAGAATACCTCGTAAAGGTAGGCAACATTAAGGGCTAAAAACCACAGGTCAGAAGGTCACAAGCCTACTACCATCTGCCCTTTCTTCTATCGAAACTTCTACGGTATCTTCGGGTAATAACCGTTCTACCAAATCGGGCCACTCTATAAAACAGGGGTGGCCCGAATAGAAATATTCCTCACAGCCCATATCTACGGCCTCGGACAGATTTTTGACACGATAGAAGTCAAAATGATAGACAGGCCCCGAAGGCGACTGATACTCATTCACAATAGCAAAAGTAGGCGAGGTAACCTCGTCATCCGTCACACCCAGCTGCCGACACACGGCACGGGTGAAGGTTGTCTTTCCGGCACCCATACTACCACGCATGGCAAACACCGTACGGCCGTCCATAGCCTCCACGAACCGACGCGCGGCAGCATCAATATTCTCGATAGAATCAATGATTATTTCCATACATATTCCCTCCTATCGTTTCTTAGGCCGCAGCGTGATGAGAGGCACCAACATCTCCTCCATCGATATACCTCCGTGCTGGAAGGTGTTGCGGTAATATGATACATAATAGTTGTAGTTGTTTGGATAGGCAAAGAAACTGTCGCCCGTAGCGAAGATATATGCCGTCGATAGGTTCGGCGAGGGCAACTGTGCTGCCATCGGGTCGCGAATCTCAAATACCTCCTTCGGATTATACGAGAGGTTCTTGCCCAGTTTGTAGCGCAGGTTCGTATTCGTGTTCCTGTCACCGATAACCTGTATGGGCGTTCCACAACGAATACTGCCGTGGTCTGTCGTCAGGATCACCGTGTAGTCACTTGCGGCCAATGCACGGAACAAGTCCTTCACTGCCGAATGACGGAACCAACTGAGTGTGATGCTACGGTATGCAGCCTCGTTGTTGGCCAGTTCCCTCACCATGCGGCTTTCCGTTCGGGCATGGGAGAGCATATCGATAAAGTTCAACACCACCACATTCAGGTCGTACCCCGAAAGCGAAGGCAATTGCTGCACCAGTTTCTCTGCTGCAGCCGAATCGTTAATCTTGTGATAGGTAAAAGTATTCTTGCGCCGATAGCGGTCGAACTGTGTCTTTATCAGTGGAGCCTCGTTCAGGTTCTTACCCTCCTCGCTATCCTCGTCCACCCACAGGTCAGGAAACATCTTGGCAATGATGTTAGGCATCAGTCCCGAGAAAATGGCATTGCGCGCATACTGCGTCGCCGTAGGCAAAATACTGCAATATAGGTCTTCCTCCACCGCAAAACTATCCGCAATCTCGTTATAGAGCATACGCCATTGGTCGAAACGGAAGTTATCTACAACCAACAGAAAAACCTTTTCCCCGTTGTTCAATGCAGGGAATACGCGGGACTTGAATATGTCGGGACTCATCAACGGGCGGTCTTCACTACCTTCAATCCACCGCATATAGTTTTTCTTGATGAATTTGGCGAACATTTGGTTTGCCTCACTCTTCTGCATCGCCAGCATCTCCACCATACCGCTGTCCGTAGCCGACAATTCCTGCTCCCAATATGTCAACCGCTTGTACACCTCGCGCCAGTCGTCGAAAGTTAGCGAATCGTTTATCTGCATGCCTATCTTCCCGAAGTCCTGCTGATAGGCTGACTGCGCAACTTCGGTCACAATTTCCTTTTGATGGATATTCTTCTTCAGGGTCAGCAAAATCTGCGTAGGGTTCACCGGCTTTATCAGGTAATCCGCTATCTTCGACCCGATGGCCTGGTTCATGATGTTCTCCTCCTCACTCTTAGTCACCATCACCACAGGCGTTGTAGGCAGTACCTCTTTGATACGCGCCAATGTTTCCAGTCCGTTCAGGCCGGGCATATTCTCGTCCAGCAGGATCAGGTCGTACTGAACCTCTCCACACCGTTCCAGCGCATCATAGCCGTTCGTCACTGTATCCACCTCGTAGCCCTTCTTTTCCAAGAACATCACATGCGCCTTTAGCAACTCGATTTCGTCGTCCACCCAAAGTAACTTATATGCACTCATAACTTTCTATTTTTCGCTTGGCGTCGCCAAGAATTCTCAAACAACTAAAAACCATAGGGGAAGTCGTCATAGTCACTCCCCGTATCGGCATCGCTACCGCTCTCATAGTCCTCGTCGCGCACCTCTATCTCCGTGGGCTCGTCTAACAACAGGTCCTGCGGGATTTCCAACGGTGCAAAGGTATCGTCGAAGAACGCCTTGTAGTCATCGAAACTGAAGGCCGTACCTATCAGCGCCAGGTTCTCGTCGCTGATGAGCAACGTGCGGATACCCTCCAGCAGCGTCGCCATGTGGCGGTCGGCATACAGTCGCTGTGCATAGGCATGTACCTCATCGTAACTGAGGAATCCCCGGATGCACATCATCGACAACCCGTTGTCGTCCATTATCTCTATCTCGAAGTTACGCACCATGTAACTCGTAAAGTTATAGCGTGCCATTTCATACAGCAACTGGTCCTCATCCAAACTGTTTGTCGGATAAGCCAGTACAAAGTTGAAAGTCGAGTATCTCTCGGCACTCAGCGTATCGGCCACCTGTGTAGAGTCACCTTCAGCGCCGCTTGTCCTGCGTCGTTTCCAGATGTCACTAGCATCGTACTTGTCATCACTCAGCAACCGTCCTTCCTGTAAGCCTTTCACAATATAACCCGCCATTTCGGCAATCTCCTCCTTGCCATAGTCCTTAATCAGTTCTTTCAAGAGTTCAAGAAACTCTGTACGATGTCCCGTATAAAGATAAGTCATGGCACGGACAAACATGATACGCGCACGGTGTTTCCCCTGCGGGAAGTTCTGGGTATGACTGTCGTAAAGTGCTGCCACATCATCGTATCGATTGGCCTGGTAAGCCGCGTAGGCACTGGCATACAGCGAATCCTCCATGTGTTTTCCTTCACGGGCTATCAGTTCGAAGTTCGGATTAGATACAAGTATAGCCTTCTCATCCTCGGGATATTCCGAAACCAGCAAATTGCGGTAATACTGCGCCCTTTCATCATCCTCCATACGCCAGTACAACAGGAACAGATGATAATACACATCGGGCTTCGATTCCGTTTCGGGGAAATCCTTCAACAATCGTAGCAACAATCGCAACGCATACGGATAGTTCTGTATTTTCTCCATCACCTTCACACCGCCCTGATACAATCCATCCTCCAGTATCTTATTCGATGCCTCCAGTTGTTCCTCAGTGAAAGGTATCTGTGCCAAATAATACTCACGGCGATGCGGGTCATTAGCCAACGAATCGTTGCGTTTCTGGTCCTCAGCCTCCGCTTCCCGAGTATCTGTCTTTATCGAATCCTCGTCGTCGTAGTTATATTCCTCAAACTCGCTACTATTCACAACGGTCTTGTTGCTCCGTCGCCAGTTGTCCTCGTTCTTTCGATTGCCCCACTTACGCTGGAACTCCCGCATACCTGCTTGTACGGTAGTCGGGTTATAGAAGTACCAGGCACCCTTGTTCGCCGAGGTCGATACCGCACCGGGAGTCTTAGCCGCAGTATTATTCATCGACTGGCTGCTTCCCGTCGCAGACGGGCCATTGGCGGCAGCAGCCTTTTTCTCCTCTTCTTTTTCTTTCTTCTTCAAGGCTTCTATCACACGGTCGATAGCCGCCAGTCGCTCCAGTGCTGGCATCTTGGCCAAAGCCTGCAAACTATCCTGTAACTTGATGGCACTCAGGTGGGGCTCTGTTTCATCCAAAGCCTTCGAGCGCCATTCCGACTCTTTATATGCCTCATGCTCCTTGTCCAATATGGCGATGCACTCCGCATAAGTACGCTTGGCCTCGATATAGTTCTCTTGCTCCCAGTATATTTGCGAGAGTTTCAGTAAAATGATTGCTTTCGATGTCCCATTCTTTGTACTCTTCTCGGCTCCCTTTTCATACGCACCGATACATTTCAGGGTGTCACCCGCACTCAAATGGATATTACCAATGGCGTAATACACCTGATCTAGATAATCCTTGTTCTTGTCGCTCTTTGCCATGCGTTGCAGTTTCTTTATCATCTGCTTGTACTGCCCCTTCGACATCACCTCGGTTTGCAGTATGCGGGCGCTAAACTCTAACTCGTATGGCGGATTGCTCCGAATCACCTTGGAAAGCGACTTGTATGCAGCCTCGTTCTGTCCCAGTTCATGCTGCAACTGCCCCATCAAAAAATACAGACGCGTTCGCAGCGATTTCGGTTTCGTATATTTTATGGTCTTCTGGATTTCGGGAATGGCCTGAGCATACTGTCCCGTCTGTACCAGATAGGCCGCATTCGATACCGTCATCTCCCGTCGTCCCTCTACCGACATGCTGTCGCGCCGCATCTTGTTCAGCACATCCTCAGCATCGTAGGGCCATTCCAAAGCCACATAACACCGCGCCAGCCATGCTTTCGCCACACTATACACCTCCGGTTGGGTTGCATAAAGCCGGGTAATGTAGTTGAAAGTAGAGGCCGCCTCGATAAATTCGCCTTTGTTGAACTGAGCCTTTCCCATCAGCAACCAGGCATGACGCAGATAGGGATTAAACTCCTTTCGGGCCAGATACTCTTTCTGCTTCGGTGTACGCTTCTTGCCACTATTGGCCTTCGGACGCTTTTTAATGCTATGTAATTTGATGGCCTTCTCACACTTCAATATAGCCGTTTCATAGTCACTCGTCCCCAGTTTTGCCGTGGCTTCGTTGGTGCTGATAATCATGGGGAGGAACTGGGTGTAGTCGTCTTGGTGTCCCTTCACCTGAGCCTCAACACCGTCGGTATAGGCCACCTGCCCATTGTACATGATATTGAAACGAGCCGTAGCGGCATGGAAAAAACGGGTTGCCGGAGTATTCTTCTTCGTGCTGCACCCGCCAGCGAGCACACACAAGCACGCGAGCACACACGCCCACGCGAAAGAAGCCCTACGGTAATCCGGTTTTTTCATTAATTATATAACGCTTTGCGCCGCTATTTATTGCCTCACAGACCGCGCCGCTCACCCACAATCAACAGCACCTCGTCCTTGATGCCATCGGGCAACGAAATGCCCCGAAGTTGCAGACTGCGAACCCAACCTGCCACCTCATCGTTGCGCATCGTATAAAGGATTTCACGGAATTCCTCGGTTTCATCGGCAGAAAATCCGTCCGAAGCGACACCACGAAAGCGGTCAAGTTCCTCGTCGTTGTAGTACTCCACCTGCTTACTGATGGCGGCAAGTAGGCTCTCCTTCTCACACACCTCGTGCTGGCCACAGCACTCCATATCCGCAGGGTTCAGCACAGGCTCTTCCTCTGGCAACCGACGATAACGCAACCATCCCGCAACGGCCGCTACGACACCCAACAGCAAAAGAGCTATAAAAATACAGAAAATCAGTTGCATATCGAGAAACCCACCATTTCAAGGTCTTTCCAAAACGACGGATAAGATTTGCTGACCACATGGGGCTCCTGCACACACAACCGTCCCGTCCGCAGACATACAGGTGCAAAAGCCATCGCCATACGATGATCCTGATAGGTGGCAATAGCAGGATGTGCCTCCGCCGCTATGCGCTCCCCATTCCAGAACAACACACTATCGTTCTTTTCACCAATCTCATAGCCCAGCTTCCTCAGTTCGGCGCGCAGGGCAGCAATACGGTCAGTTTCCTTTATCTTCAAGCTTTGCAGTCCAGTCAGCCGGAACGGCACACCCAGCATGGCACAAGTCACCACCATAGTCTGTGCCAAATCGGGTTGATTGGTTAGGTCGGCCTCAAACATAGACACTACAGACTGAGACTTTGTCCTACGAAGACAAACCGTTTTTTCTCCGATGGAATCGGCACAAAATTCTGTTTCTACGCCTAAGCGCAAGAACAACTCCGCCACACGGCTATCCCCCTGCATACTCTTGGCGTACAAGCCTGGCAACACCACTTCGGCATGAATATCGTCCGAAAGAGCGACCATCTCATACCAGTAACTGGCCGCACTCCAGTCGTTTTCTATTGTATAAGGAATTGCATGGTAAGGCACAGGAGAAACCCGGATACGATTATTGCCATCCCATGCCACTTCGGCTCCGAACTCCCGCATCATGGCTATGGTCATATCCAGATACGGGCGACTGATAATCTTTCCTGTCAGTTCCAGGCTCAGTCCCCTACGGAGTACGGGAGCAACCATCAGCAATGCCGAAATGTACTGCGAACTGACATCGCCCGGCAGGGAGATTTCTCCCCCTTCAAGACCTGTTTGTCCCGTGATGCGCAAGGGAGGGAAACCCTCCTCGCCAAGATAGTCTATCTGTGCACCCAATTGCCGCAAGGCATCCACCAGTATAGCAATGGGGCGATGGCGCATCCGCTCTGTTCCCGTAATCACATGCTGACCGTCCGTCACACTCAAATAGGCTGTCAGAAAACGCATGGCCGTTCCTGCCGCACCGATGTCTATCGTTTCCGGCATATTGCGCAGGGCAGCAAGCATCACCCGCGTGTCGTCACAGTCCGACACATTCTCGGGCACCAACCTACTTTGGCTCAGCGCATTGATAAGCAGAGCCCTGTTGCTGATACTCTTACTGGCAGGCAGTACAACACGGGCATTTAGCCGTTCGGCGGGTCGTATCTCTATATTTTCCATCGATGCATGTCTATTCGGCGAACAAAATTACAAAAAAAGTTTGGCCGTAACAAAAAAAGTTCCTAACTTTGCCGTCGCTAAACAAGAGCGGGATGTAGCTCAGCCCGGGAGAGTACGCGTCTGGGGGGCGTGTGGTCGCAAGTTCGAATCTTGTCATCCCGACATTATAAAGAGGAAAGGAAGCATCTTTGGGTGTTTCCTTTCTTTGTTTTTTCATCAAAAAAGCACACCCTCAAAAATCAATAGTATCTCGTCAAAAAATCAACACCGTTGATTTCGAAAATCATTAGTATTAAATTGCAAAATCATTACCGTTGATTTTGCAAATCATCAGTGTTGATTTGACAGGAGTAAAGCGTCGGAATTTTATCGAAGCACTATCTATTAATTATCAGAGAGTTATTAAATTCTAGACAAGCGAACTAATCCAGATGGAACACTTCTTTAATGGGGATGGTAACAGGCGAATTGTCGGGATTCACCTCCATGATGTCCGCCATCATGTCCCACCAGCGTTGGGTAATGGGGTCGATATCCGTCGTGTCCTGCGAGCTGCCTTCTCCTGAGCATTCCTGATAACCAAACAGGATATTCGTATCCTTATCCCAATAGATGCTATAGTTGCCCACACCAGCATCTTTTATCTGTTGCTTGAGCTCAGGCCACAAGGCTGCATGTCGCCTCTCATATTCTTCTTCGAAGCCTGGTTTCAGGAACATCTTGAATGCAAATCGTTTCATATAGTTAAAAATTAGGATTTACGAGTTATTTCGGCAGATTGAAGGCACGGGTCATTTCGGCCATTTGTGCATCGCTCATGCCTTCGGGTTCATGACCGAGAGCACGGCTTTGGATGTAGATGAGGGCACTCTTGTTAAGAACATCGATTTGGTCGAAGGCGGCCATCACATCGACATCGACGGCAAAGACACCGTGCTTCTCCCACATCACTACGTCGTAATCATCATCAATGGTGCGGATGGTGGCCTCAGCCAGTTCGTTGCTACCTGGTAACATATAGGGCACCATACCCAAGCCACGCGGGCAGAAAGCCTTTGTCTCGGGTATCATCGACCAAAGCATACGGGTGGCAACATCCTTCTTCATCCATTTCTGACTATGAGTCAGGGCGACGAGTTCAATGGGATGGGTATGTACAGAAGCGCGATAGGGTGAGCCCTTACCTAATAAGTAGTTATGAACGGCGAGATGCGAGGGCAGTTCCGAGGTCGGACGCACGGGATTGTCGGCAATCATCTCGTACGAGGCGCAGTCGTCAAGAATACGGATGATGCTTCCGTTTTCCATAGGATGACGGGCAAGATCACGCATGCGCATGTTTGTTCCTTTACAATAGAAATAACACCCTTTCAGGTGAGGCAGGGTCAGTCCAATAGGTGTCACAGGGCCTATGGCGGGCATCTGTCGGATATCATCGTCCACATACTCTGTCACATTCACGGTAATGTTACCGCCATTACGCTCGGCCCATCCCTTCTGCCATAGGTAACCTGCCACTTCGGCCACTTTCTCTACTTCTGCCCGCAAACCGGGGCGATTATCTAATATTGACTTCAATTCATAATTCATAATGCACAATTCACAATTATTATTCTTTAATCTAATACTCCATAGCGCTCTTTGGTTATCTGTTCTAGCGATTTGCCGCGTGTATTGGGGCAACCTGCGACACCCACTACAAGGGAGATGAGAAGTAGGATTATCATACACCATGCTGCAAGGGTGAAGCCCTCGCCATTCTGACCGTAGATGAGGGTGAAGACGATACCCCACACGGCTGACAGACCACGCACGACAAAGAACATCAGTCCCTGAGCGCCAGCGCGGAACTTGGCAGGGAACAGTTCTGAGCCCCAAAGCGCATAGAATATCTGAACGGAAAGGCCGCTCTGTATGCCCCACAACAGGGCGAAGGCCCAAAGGACAGCACGGCTATTTACGCCAACCGTCACAATAAGCACCCAAGCCGAGATTGCTACCAACAAACCAACGATGTAAACCAGCTTATGACTGATGCGGTCGAGCAAAAGCGACAGGAAGAAGGTAACCACCACGCAAGCCATCCATTGTGTACTGGCAATCCAGTTGGCTTGTTCGTTACTGATACCACCCGCTGTTTCGTAGATATGAGGCAGGAAGAAGCCTAACACCGAAGCCACAAGATTCCAAGTCAAATATATGGTTGCCAAGAACAGAGCTGTCTTTACGGCAATACGATTCGTAAAGAGAACTTTAATGTTATCCAGAAGACCCGCATGCTTTCCTTCTGCCTTATTAGATTCGAACTCGGCACTTTCCTGAAGCCCACGCTGTAGATTCCAGGCAATAAAGGCCACGACAAACAAGGAGAAGAATACAAAGCGCGAACTGAAGACATTCAAAGCTTCCGTTGTGAGTGCGTTGCCGCCTATTGCATGTGCCAGCCATTCTACCCATCCAAACAGATACCCGCCTGGAGCAAAGAACATGCCTAACAGCAATATGACCATCGGTCCCACGCCCCACGACATTTGCGAAATGCAGATATTACGACCGCGATTGTTCACTTCTGAACTTTCACTGATGTAAGTCCATGAGGCTGGAACGCCTACGCCCACCGAAATGCCTGTAACGAGGAAACCACAGAAAAGTATGGGAAAGTTCGTTGCTAACATCACCAACAGCACGCCCGTCATATAGACAAGCAGATTGTAGGTAAAGATGAACTTACGACCATAGCGGTCAGCCAGAAAACCACCAATAATGGCTCCTATGGCAGCACCGAGGCAGTTAGCACTGATGAAGTTGAGCCAACCTAAATGTACCTCCGAAAGTCCAAGATAGTTCTGCCACAAAGTAAGTCCACTGGCACCGGCCACAATGGCTCCAGCATCCAGATAATTGGTAAGTGACACCGCAATGGTGCTTCTCAAAGACCCTTTCATTATCTCTTACTGGTTACTTCTCGTTCGTATTGTTCCACTTCGGCAATGAATTCCTCACCCACGGGGACATTGTTGCGTAGGCAGAACTCATCGTAAACAGCATTCCAAGGCAAAGCCTTTGCCTCTTCGAGGAGGGCGAGAGTCTGGAATCCCTTGCCAGCCAATTCATACTCGGCAATACGCTTCGTTGGTTCGAGTAGGGCGCGTACCATACATTTCTGTGCGGCACGGCTACCCGTAACATAAGCACCGACGCGGTTGATGCTACCATCGAAATAGTCGAGACCATAGTGTACACGGTCGAGTGCATCGGCGCGCACGATTTCCTGAAACAACTCCAGCGTCGGGTCGTCCATGATGGTCACATGGTCGCTATCCCAACGAATGGGGCGCGAAACATGCAGCATCAGTTCGGGTACGAATTGCAGAACAGCCGAAACCTTATCGGCAGGACTTTCCGTAGGATGATAGTGTCCTGTGTCGATAGTCAGAATCTTATTGTTCTGAGCAGCATAGGCTGTGTAGAAATCGTGACTGCCCACGGTGAAACTTTCCAGTCCGATACCGAACACCTTGCCCTCGATGCAGTCCTTCATCATAGGCTGAGGCTTTTCGAAGATTTCGTCGAGGCTCTGCTTCAGCAAGTTGCGATAAAGATAGTGGTTCACACTTTGGTCCTTGCATCCGTCGTGTACCCAAAGATTCATGATACAGGCATCGCCCTGTGCCTCGCCCATCGTGTTGGCAATCTCACGGCAACGCTTCGTATGCTCTATCCAGAACTGACGGATGCCCTTGTCAGGATTGGCTAACGAGAGACTTCCACTCTTGGGGTGCGAGAAACTACTGCTATTGAAGTCGAGTTTGGTATTATTTTCCTTACCCCACTCTATCCACGACTGAAAGTACGAAGCATCTACCTCGTCGCGGTCCACCACCTTGCCCTTGAAATCACCATAGATTTCGTGAAGGTTCAGGCGATGTGTACCAGGGATAAGAGACTTGGCCTTGAGAATATCGGCCCTAAGTTCGTCGATATTCCGTGCCTTGCCAGGATAGTTTCCCGTACTTTGGATTCCTCCTGACAAGGCTCCCGCCTGTACTTCAAAACCCGTCACATCGTCGGCTTGCCAACAGTGCATCGACAAATGGAAATCCTGCAACTGTGACAACACTTTCTCGGTATCTATACCGATTTCGGCATAACGATCGCGTGCCACCTCATAGGCACGACTGATTAAAGATTCTTTCATATTCTTGGATTTAAATATTTAACAATTTAAGGACTTAAAGAATTCATAAGCTTTATCCCACTCCGCTGAAGCATTGGGCGTGTAGGACTTCAACTCTACACTCCGCGTCACAATACGGCGCATATCGGGCAACGAATCCACTCCTCCAGCAGTTTTTATCTGTACCAATGTATTGCCCAAAGCAGTACCCTCGGCTGGACCTGCAATAACGGGTAGTCCCGTAGCATCGGCCGTCATTTGCATCAAATGGGCATTCAAGCTGCCGCCTCCAATGACATGAAGATGACGGACACGGAAATCGGCCATTCCATCGAGAATCTCCAATACCTCTCGATAACGCAGAGCCAACGAGCGGAAGATGCAGCGAACATAGTCGGCTGCCGTCTCTGGAGCTGCCTGTCCTGTTCGACGACTATAAGCTCTTATGGCCCCCGTCATACTTTCAGGATGGGCAAAGGCAGGGTCGTCGGGAGCAATAACACTATTGAAGTCGGAAGCATGACACAAGGCACTCAACTCAGAAATGTTCTGTGGCGCATCACGAAATTCGCGACGACAGTTCTCAAGTAGCCAAAGGCCACAGATATTTTTTAAGAAGCGTGTGGTCCCTTCCAGTCCACCCTCGTTTGTGAAATTATATTTGAAACTTTCGTCCGTGATAATCGGTCGCTTGCTTTCGATACCGAGCAACGACCATGTACCACAAGAGAGGTAGGCGTAGTCGCCATCTTCGGCTGGCACAGCTGCCACCGCCGAAGCCGTATCGTGACCGCCCACACTGACTACGGGAATAGCTCCCAAACCCGTAGCGGCCTGCACTTGAGGAGTAAGCACACCGACCTGCGTACCCGGCTGGACTAACTGACCAAACTGTTCGCGCCGAAGACCTATTTCGCGAAGTAAGTCCTCGTCAATATCACCGCTGTTAGGGTCTAACAGCTGACTGGTACTCAACACCGTATATTCACAAACGGCCTTACCTGTGAGCATATACACAAGTGCATCGGGTATAAAAAGTATCTTGTCAGCTTCGGCCAAAGCCGTACATCCGTTGCGGTGTAGTGTCTCGAGTTGGAACAGAGAGTTGAAAGGCATAAACTGGATGCCTGTACGATTGTAAAGTTGGCGCGCCGGAATGTGCTCGCGGAAGAAACGCTCCACGGCTCCGTCCGTATGACCGTCACGATAACAATAGGGGAGACCGAGCAACTGACCGTCGCGACCAAACAGGGCAAAATCGCAGCCCCAGGTATCGATACCAATGCTGGTCAATTGGATTCCTTCAGCAGCTACCTGCTGCAAAGCCAGTAATATCTCATTATACAAATGGGGCAGGTCCCAGAACAGGTGCCCCGTGATGGGTATCTGCGGATTCTTGAAACGCGTTAGTTCACGCATAGTCACGCGCTCCCCATCGAAAGAGGAAAGCACCGTGCGTCCGCTCGTTGCGCCAAGATCCACAGCCAGAAAGTATTTCATCGCATTTCTGTCTTTTAGGGTAACGATACAAATTTACGAATAAATAATGAATCGCACATTGTCCGCCACCGTTTTTCTTCCGCCATATCAAAGACTTCCTCCAGAATCGTCGGAATATCATTAAGGTGAATTTGTTGCTTTTTTATCAGTTTTTCTATATATTTGCAACAAAATACTTTTCCTATGAGAACACCCGCGATAGACTGCTTCATTCCCTACGAAAACGAGCAGCAAGCCCAGAAAACGCTGACCCAACTGAAGGCCGACGTCAATGTAAATGCCGTTCACCAATTGAAAGACCCCCCCTTCAGTACACGTGTATTGCAGGAAATCGCCAATCTCTCACAGGCTCGCTATACCTTATTATATACCAAAGAGTGGGAACTGAAACTCGGATATCAGGCTCTGGCACGCATGGTAACCATTGCCGACGATAGTCAGGCCTCATTGCTTTATGCCGACCACTACACCGTGACACCCGACGGTACAAGCGAACGCCATCCGCTTATCGACTACCAGTTAGGGAGTGTGCGCGACGATTTCGACATGGGCAGTGTCCTGCTTCTGCGCACTGACAGTCTGAAGGACTATTTCAAACAGGAAATACAGCATAATTATCATCATGCCGGACTATATGACTTACGCCTGTTCCTGAGTCGCAAGCAGATGCCTTGTCACATCAGTGAATATCTATACACCGAAGTGGAAACTGATACCCGCCTAAGTGGACAAAAGCAGTTCGACTATGTTGACCCGCGCAACCGTGCTCGACAGGTAGAGATGGAACGCGCCGCCACACGCCACCTACGTGCCATCAACGCCTATCTGGCAGCAGGTGAATACGACCAAATCATACTCGACAGCGAGGCTATGCCTATTGAGGCCAGTGTTATCATCCCCGTTAGAAACCGCGTGCGAACCATTGAGGACGCCGTGCGTTCAGCACTGGGACAGGAGACATCATTCCCTTTCAATGTCATCGTCATTGACGACCATTCTACTGACGGGACGACAGAACTGCTGAAAAAACTGTCCTCTCTCCACACGCCACACGCCACACTCCACCATCTTATCCCCGAGCGTGACGACCTCGGTATAGGCGGATGCTGGAATCTTGCCATCCACGACCCACACTGCGGACGCTTTGCCGTACAACTTGATTCGGACGACCTTTACAGTTCCACACATACTTTGCAACGCATTGTCGATACTTTCTATCAGGAAAATGCAGCCATGGTTATCGGTTCGTACCGTATGTGCAACTTCCAACTCGAAACCCTGCCGCCAGGACTTATCGACCACAAGGAATGGACGGAGGCGAACGGACGCAACAATGCCCTGCGCATCAACGGTCTGGGGGCTCCACGCGCCTTCTATACGCCTATATTACGAGAGATACAGATTCCGAACACCAGCTACGGCGAAGACTACGCTCTCGGGCTGATGCTCAGCCGACGGTATCGTATTGGCCGCATTTACGACGAACTGTATTTGTGTCGGCGATGGGAGGGGAACAGCGACGCGGCTCTCTCTACCGAGGCCGTGAATCGCAACAACCTGTACAAGGACCATTTGCGGACTCTGGAAATTATGGCGCGCCAACAGCTCAACGACTTATGGCAACATGAAGTGTCAGCCGAAGAAGTAGAACGTTTCCATGCCAGCGAAGTTGCTAACTGGTCGTTGGCAGCCGAGAACTATGCAGCACTGGCACGCGTGGAAACACGCGAACTGATGAAGGGCGATACAATAATGGCTGTACAGTGGAACCCCGCACGCATTGTGAGCACAGGCGCCAAAATGGACGCCAAGACAATTAGCGAAAGACCTTGTTTCCTATGCAAGCACAACCGTCCGAAGGAACAGCATTCGCTACCTACCGAACGGCATTACGAAATATTGCTGAATCCCTTCCCTATACTGCCTGGGCACTTGACCATACCGACACGGAGACATCAGCCACAGGGCATATACAACCACTTCGGTACCATGCGTCATCTGGCATGGAATCTGCCGAACCACATTATTTTCTACAACGGTCCCGAATGTGGAGCGTCGTGTCCCGACCACTGTCATCTGCAGGCTGGTTTACGCGGGGTGCTACCACTGGAAAAGGACTGGAAACTCTATGAGACGAACCTAACAAAACTCTACCCCATCACCGCCCAACAGGAGGCCGAGATTGAAGAGGCAGGCAACCGTCGGGGGTGCGGACTCTACATGCTGAACAACTGGGCATGTCCCGTATTCGTCATCCGCTCGTTGGCGAACACGACCGACAGCATACTCTGCAAACGAGTCTATGATGCCCTGCCCATTCCCGAGGGAGCATGGGAGCCACGCATGAATGTGGTGTGCTGGCGACAGGCGTGCGGTTCCGGTTGGGAGGACGAAATCGTCTCTATCATTTTCCCACGCAAAAAGCACCGTCCTGACTGCTACTATGCCGAGGGCGAGGAACAACTGCTTATCAGCCCAGGGGCATTAGACATGAGCGGACTGATTATCACACCACGCGAAGAGGACTTCCGTCGGCTGACTGCCGAACGCGCCATAGACATCCTGCAAGAGGTGACCATGACGGAGGAGGAACTAAAACCCGTCATTGCCCAAATACAAGAGGCATCCGAAGAGCCTACGCAAGAGGAGGAGAACACATCCCCAACTGGAGAAGATGAAAGGGACTCCGAACCCGAGGTTTCCGTGGGTATCATGACCACTGAAGAACTTACATTCCATCTAAATGGGGAGTTCCGCGCCAAAGGTGCTGTCGTCACGGGCGAACAGCGAGTAAGTATCGAGGACGGTGGCATCAAATGGAACGACAACATCTACCACGACCTGACACTGCGCCCGCAATCTACAGATGCCACATTCAGCCTGCACAATGTCACCATCGGTAAACAGTTTCATTGGGAACGACAGGAGACACAGACCTTCCAAGGCAAACTACAACTCGTAGTCGATGAGGAGAAGATTGTAGCCATCAATGTACTGCCCGTCGAGCAATATCTGGCAAGCGTCATCGGCAGCGAGATGAAAGCGACCTGCCCGCTGGAGTTCCTGAAGGCGAGCGCGGTAATCAGCCGCAGCTGGCTGCTGGCACAAATAGAAAAGCGAAAGCAGGGACCGACACAGGCGTTCTTCCAGTTTAAGAAGACCGAGACCGAAAGCATCCGCTGGCACGACCAAGAAGAGCACAATATATTCGATGTATGCGCCGACGACCACTGCCAACGCTATCAGGGCATCACGCGCAGCATCAGTCCGCAGGTCCTCGAGGCCATCCGACAGACAAGAGGGGAAACACTGATGAGCGACGGAAAGGTCTGCGATGCCCGCTTCGGGAAATGTTGCGGTGGCGTGACTAACGACTTTGAGAATTGTTGGGAGGACCAGCCACATAGTTACCTACACGCTGTACGCGACCTACCGTCAACCGACGGTATCCGTCTCGTCACACCTGATCTCTCGGATGAGAAAGCTGCAGAGGAATGGATCCGCTCGTGTCCGCCGTCAGCATGTAACACACAGGACAAAGAGATACTCTCTACCGTACTCAATGACTACGATCAGGAAACGCAGAACTTCTACCGCTGGACTGTGGAATACACCCAACAGGAACTGCACGACATCATCACAGAACGGCTGAAACAGAACCTTGGGGACATCGTTCGCCTCGAGCCTGAGGAGCGTGGCCACAGCGGCCATCTAGTCAAATTGCGCATTGTGGGCAGCGAGCGTACCTTCACCATTGGCAAGGAACTAGAAATTCGCCGTACACTGAGTCAATCGCACTTGTTCTCGTCAGCATTCATCGTCGAGCACTGCGACATCGTAGACGGTGTACCACAGCGTTTCATCATTCGCGGAGCAGGCTGGGGCCACGGCGTCGGACTATGTCAGATTGGCGCGGCAGTTATGGGCAGTCAGGGTTATCCCTACGATGCTATACTCCGCCATTACTACGACGGAGCGGAAATCAAGAAACTTTACGAGTAGTTCCCATCATCCATAGGACACCCAATACACCCAACACGCCTACCAGTAGTGTCTGGATCGAATGGACGATGAGCACAAACATTGCGCCGTCGGTACTTGCAACACCATAGAGCATCAGCACGGTCTTCACGGCAAAATGCCACGAACCCGCACCATTCGGTGTGGGCACAACCACGGCAAACGAGCCCACAATGAAGGCCACAAGCGCTACCATCGGACTCAGATGCTCGGTATAGGAAAAGCAGAAAAAGGTGAGGTAGAAGTGGAGATAGTACGACACCCATATCCCCAATGTATAGAAAGCGAAGAGTGACTTATTGCGGACATGGCGAACACTGAGCAGTCCATCACGCAAGTCGGCCAGCACCTGACGCGAGCGACCGAGCAGACGGAAACGGCGCAGCAGGTAGAACACCATAGCCAGTATCAGCACTAAGCACAACGCAGTCACCAGATAGCCCATCAGCGAGAAGCCCGAGAGTACCGACTGTACCGACATCCCCGTGCGATTCATGAAGTGCACGAACAAGGGCACCTGCCATAATACCACTAGAAGACTTACCGCCAGAATCAAGACGATGTCCACAAGGCGCTCCGTCACCACCGTCCCCACCGATCGGCTCATCTTTGTTCCCTCATAGCGCGACAAATAACCGCAGCGCAGCAACTCGCCGATACGCGGAATCACCAGACTGCTGGCGTAAGACAAGAAGATAGCATTCACACAACTGCAGCGACGTGGATGCTCGTCCATCGGCTCCAGCATCTGTCGCCAGCGAAGTCCACGAAAAGCCTGTGCCGAGATTCCGAACGGGAAACTCAGCAGCATCCATCCCCAGCGCATGTCACCGCGTAGGGCACCCTCGATTTCCTCCCACCGGAATCCACGGTACATCCACCATAGGATAGCCGCGCCCAGCACCAGTGGCAGTACAATACGAAATATGTTGCGAAGCGTTTTTTCCATAACCAACTGCAAAGGTAATGATTTTTTGCGTATCTTTGTGCAGCATGAAGACAGTAAAGCCAAAAAAGTTCCTCGGACAACACTTCCTGACCGACCTCGACATCGCCAGCCGCATAGCCGACACCGTCGATGCATGCCCCACGCTGCCCATACTCGAAGTTGGCCCTGGTATGGGCGTCATGACCCAGTTCCTCGCCCGCAAGCAGCGGCCGTTGAAGGTCGTTGAAATTGACTTCGAGTCCGTCGCCTACCTCCGCCGTCACTACCCTGAGCTTGAAGATGGCATCATCGAGGATGACTTCCTCACCATGCGCCTTGACCGCACATTCGCCGGGCAGCCCTTCGTACTGACAGGCAACTATCCCTACAATATCTCAAGCCAGATATTCTTCCGCATGCTCGAGTACCGCAACCTCATCCCCTGTTGCACCGGCATGATACAAAAGGAAGTAGCCGAGCGCATCGCCGCTGCACCCGGGTCGAAAGCCTACGGCATACTCTCCGTCCTCATCCAGACATGGTACCGCGTCGAATATCTGTTCACCGTAGAGCCCCATGTGTTCAATCCGCCCCCAAAAGTCCGCTCTGCCGTCATCCGACTGACACGCAACGATGTACAGGACCTCGGCTGCGACGAAAAACTCTTCCGCCGCCTTGTCAAGACCACTTTCAACCAGCGACGCAAGACCCTCCGCAACAATATCCGTCCGTTGCTCACCCAACTCGGCATCCAGGATACTGATTTTCTTTCCGACACCCACTTCAACCTCCGTCCCGAACAACTCAGTATCACCGATTTCATCCGCCTCACACAGACACTCGAGAGTAAACTCTAATATCGTGACCATAGTCACGCATCTTCCTCTCTATATTGGCTTTATCGCTCTCACAAGGTTAAGACTGAGGAGTCTTTTGTCGTAGGTATAAAACAAAAAAAGAGCCTCCGGGATAGCTCCCAGAGGCTCCTATGGAAAACGGCGGCTACCTACTCTCCCACGAATCGCAGTACCATCGGCGCGGGCGGGCTTAACTGCTCTGTTCGGAATGGGAAGAGGTGGGACCCCGCCACTATAGCCACCTTAATGGGGTGACACGGCGTACGGCGAGAAGAACAAATGGGCAAAGCGTAGCGACAACCTGACGAGAGCAGAAGGACTCGGGCAATTAGTAAGGCTCGGCTTTGGCGTCACCGCCTTTACACCTGCCTCCTATCAACGTCCTCGTCTCGGACGACCCTCAATGGAGACCTAATCTTGCGGGGGGCTTCGTGCTTAGATGCGTTCAGCGCTTATCCCTGCCAGACGTGGATACCCGGCGGTGCCCCGGGCGGGACAACCGGTAGACCAGAGGTCTGTACGGCACGGTCCTCTCGTACTAGTGCCATCTCCGCGCAAGTCTCCTGCGCCCACGATAGATAGAGAC
>JAGCYD010000027.1 GCA_017960985.1 Bacteroidaceae bacterium | reverse complement strand
GAAGGTGAAGGCACACACGAGCAAGAACACGCCCGTGGAGCACATGAGGGCATTCTATCGCGACTTCGAGGTGATGAAGCACGAGAAGTTCGACGGCCTCATCATTACGGGAGCCCCCGTGGAGCACCTCAACTACGAAGAGGTGAACTACTGGGACGAAATCTGCGAAATCTTCGCATGGAGCCGTACGCATGTCACCAGCACACTCTACATCTGCTGGGCAGCACAGGCAGGACTTTACTACCACTACGGCATTCCCAAGTACCAATTGTCGGAAAAGATGTTCGGCATATTCCCGCAGACCATTCTCGACCCGAAACTACCTATCTTCCGAGGTTTCGACGACCTGTTCAACATGCCGCACAGCCGCCACACTGAAATCCGTCGCGAGGATATCATCGCCCACCCCGACCTGACACTGATTGCCGAGGGACGCAAGAGTGGCGTGGGGATGGTAATGGCACGAGGTGGGCGCGAGTTCTTCATCACGGGACACAGCGAATACTCGCCAATGACGCTCGATACGGAATACAAGCGCGACCTGGCCAAAGGACTGCCGATACACATGCCGGAGAATTACTATCAGGACAACGACCCGACACAGCCACCACTCGTCACATGGCGCGGTCATGGTACGCTACTGTTCACCAACTGGCTGAACTACTATGTATATCAAGAAACACCATATAATCTGGAAGAGATAAACTAATCTTAACAAAAATACTATGAAAAGCATGAAAGGACTAAAACTAATGGCAATGATAGCATTGGCCACGGCATTCATGGGCTGCCAAAGAGAAAAGACCCTGAGTTCAGGCATCGACCTGGCGAACCTCGATACGACTTATCTGCCAGGCACGGACTTCTACGAGTATGCCACACACGGCTGGCAGGTTGCAAACCCACTGACGGCTGAGTATAGCCGATTCGGCTCGTTCGATGTGTTGCAGGAGAACAACAACAAGCAACTGCGTGAACTCATCGACAGCGTGGCTGCACAGAATAACAAGAAAGGTAGCGTAGCACAGAAAATTGCCGACCTGTACAACTCGGCAATGGACAGTGTACGACTGAATGAACATGGATGGAACGACCTCGAGAGCTTCCTGCTCTGCGATGGTTATCAAAACAGTCGTACCATCACCGAGGCCTGGCTGAAGGAGGTTTGGCCGCGTATGCAACGACAGGGCGTACAGGGCTTGTTCGGCATATATATCGGTGCCGACGAGAAGGACGCCAAGAACAACCTCGTGTATATCTTCCAAGGTGGACTCACATTGGGACAGAAAGACTACTATCTCGACACCGACCCCGAAACACAGAAGATTCGCGAGGCTTACACGAAGTACATCGCTGACCTATGCCGTCACGAGGGTTTCTCGGAGAAGGATGCCTTGCGCATCTCCGCCGATGTCATGCGCATCGAAACGCGCCTGGCAAAGGCCAGCAAGAGCATGACGGAACTGCGCGACCCCGAGGCCAACTACAACAAATTGTCGTACAAGGAACTGAAAGAACAGTTCCCGGGTATCGACTGGGACGGCTATTTCAGCAACTTCACCGAGCAGAAGGTGAAAGAGGTTTGCCTCGGGCAGCCACTCGCTATTCATGAGGTGGAAAATATACTGAAGGAGGAAACGCCCGAAGTCCTGCAAAACATCTACCTGTGGCACGCCATCAACATGGCAGCCTCGTACATCGACGACGAAAGCCGCGCCCTGCACTTCGGATTCTGGGGAACCACGATGAGCGGCAAGCAGGAAGACCGTCCGCGCTGGAAGCGTGCCGTAGGTGCCGTCGAAGACGGATTGGGCGAAGCTCTAGGACAACTCTATGTGGAGCGTTTCTTCCCGCCTGCAGCCAAGGAGCGCATGGAAAAACTGGTTGCCAACCTACAGGTGGCACTCGGTGAGCGCATCAAGGTACAGGAATGGATGAGCGACGAGACGAAGAAAGTGGCTCAGGACAAACTCGATGCTTTCTATGTCAAGGTAGGCTACCCCAACAAATGGAAGGATTATTCTTCGCTGGAGATTGGCGACAGTTACCTGAACAACATACTTGCCTGCAACGAGTGGGAGATTCAGGAGATGATTCGTGAGAAACTGAACAAACCCGTTGACCGCGACGAGTGGCACATGACACCACAGACGGTAAATGCCTACTACAACCCCACGACCAACGAGATTTGTTTCCCTGCTGGCATTCTGCAACCGCCATTCTTTGACATGCAAGCCGACGATGCCTTCAACTACGGAGCCATCGGTGTGGTTATCGGCCACGAGATGACCCACGGATTCGACGACCAAGGCTCGCAGTACGACAAGGACGGAAACCTGCGCCAATGGTGGAACGAAGAAGACCGGAAACGCTTTGAGGAGCGTATCGAGGTGATGCGCCAGTTCCACGACAGCATCGAGGTCCTGCCGGGGCTTCATGCCAACGGTAGCCTTACACTGGGTGAGAATATGGCCGACCATGGAGGTTTGATGGTTGCCTTCCAAGCCTTTAAGAATGCGACAAAGGACAATCCCCTTGGCATCATCGACGGCTTCACACCCGAGCAGCGCTTCTTCTTGGCCTACGCTAATGTGTGGGGACAGAACATCCGCGACGAGGAAATCCGCAAGCGCGTGAAGAGCGACCCGCACGAGTTGGGCAAATGGCGCGTGAACGGCCAACTGCCCCATATCGATGCTTGGTACGAAGCCTTCGGCATCACCGAGGCCGACCCCATGTTCGTGCCCAAGGATAAGCGCGTCACCATCTGGTAACGACAATATGATTCTTGCGCCACAATTGTGACGCAAGAAATACAAAGTGTTGATTTCGGAAAGAGATAGTATTCCTCTGCTTGCGTCACAATTGTGGCGCAAGCAGAGGAATATGTATGATAAGACACCACCGTATTTCGAATATAATCTGCATACGCTTTATTAAATTCCATTCATCGCTTGCTATTCAAATATTTTTAGTTACATTTGCACACCTTCCCAAGATGAGAGCCATTGAACTGCTTGCACCGGCACGCGACCTGCAGACGGGCATCGAGGCCATACGCCACGGTGCTGATGCCGTATATATCGGGGCTGCGATGTTCGGTGCACGGGCGTCAGCAGGCAATTCATTGGAGGATATTGCAGAACTGGTGCGACAAGCACAGCCCTTTGGGGTGAAAATCTATGCCACACTCAACACGCTGCTTCGTGACGAAGAACTGGAGGAGGCACGACGCTTGGCTTGGGCGTTGTATGAGGCTGGAGTCGATGCGCTGATTATCCAGGACTTGAAGTTGCTCAGTCTCGACTTACCACTTATCCCCCTGCATGCCAGTACACAGATGGACAACCAAACGGCGGAGAAGGTGGAGTATCTGCAGGAACTGGGGTTCAGTCAGACGGTGCTGGCACGGGAACTTACCCTCGACGAGATTCGGGAGATACACGAACGCGTACCGCAAATGCCACTTGAGGTGTTCATACATGGTGCCATCTGTGTCTGCTACAACGGACGGTGCTTTGCCTCGGAACATTGTTTCGGACGCAGTGCCAATCGGGGTGAATGTGCCCAATTCTGCCGATTGCCCTTTGACCTCATCGAGAGACGGGAGGCTGAAGGTGAGGAAAAGGTGTTGCTAAAACAAAAATATCTGCTCTCCATGCGCGACATGAATCGCAGTAAGGACCTTGAGTCTTTACTCGATGCCGGCGTAACATGTCTGAAAATTGAAGGGCGGCTGAAAGATACGGCGTATGTAAAGAACATCACGGCATACTATCGGCAACAACTCGACAGCATATTCCGACGCCGACCGGAATACTGCCGCAGTTCGATAGGCAAAGCGGAAATAACCTTCACGCCCAATCCTGCCAAATCCTTCAACCGACTTTTCACGGATTATTTTCTGCATGGCCGAACATCCGACATGGCTAATATCTATACCCCAAAGAGCATGGGAGAGCCTATAGGATGGAGAAACGAGGTGACCATGCCAATCCACAATGGCGACGGGCTTTGCTTCATTAACGAAAACGGAGAACTTGAGGGCTTCCGCGTGAATAATGCAATGAAAGACTTCCCTCCTCATGGGGAAATTAAAGGGGAACTATATCGCAATCACGACCAACAATTTGAGCAGTTGCTTTCGAAACCTACCGCCACGCGCAAAGTGGGCGTGAAGTGGCTGCTTCAAGAAACGGTAAACGGATTCCTGTTAAGAATGACAACGGAGGACGGCAAATCCGCAGAACAGAATTTCGTCTATCCACACGAGGCGGCACGAAGCCCACAGCATGAGCAGATAGCACAACAACTGGCGCGACTGGGGGACACGCCCTATACTTGTACAGCAGTGGATATTGAAACGACGGACAACTGGTTTATTCCCCGTAGCGTATTGGCTGAGTGGAGAAGGATTGTGATCTGCAATGTTCCCTCAACCCAACCATCTCCAAAAGACATAATAAATAACACCACTCTCCACATAAATGAACTCATCGAGCGACAACGGAAACCTGACGAACCCAATCTCCTGATGATTTGCCGATACTGTATTCGGCACGAATTGGGGATGTGCAAAAAAAGTGGAGAGCAGAGAGCGGAGGGTGGAGAGAAATCCAATTTATTCCTTCGCCTATCCGACGGACAACGCTTCCGTCTGCAATTTGACTGCAAGCGATGCCAGATGCGCATATACGCATTAAATAATAAGAACTAAGCGTAAAAAATTATAGATGAAACGGGCAACACTTCTACTTCTCACTTTTTCCCTTTTACTTTCCCTGCCGTCGTGCAAGCCTTCTACGACGGGAGAGCGGGAAGGAAGTGTCCGTCACTACGACATCGACTATAATTTTCTGCTTGCCCGCGACAGCCTTGTCCTTCAGGAAGAGCGCCCGATGCACCTACTCATTATTCCCGAAGTGCCCGATTCGTTTGTCGTCTATCAAGGTGACCCGCTTGTCGTGGCCCAAATCGAAATCATCCCCGAAGACTCGATAGACAGCGTGTGGGTAAAGGTGGCACGCGACCAAGTGACCCAAGGATGGGTACACGAATCGGCCCTGCTCGAGGCTGTTGTGCCCGACGACCCTATATCGCAGGGCATTCATCTTTTCAGCGATACCCATATCATCGCCACCCTGTCACTTTGTATTCTTGCCCTTACGGCATGGCTGTTGAGACGAATGCGCCGAGAGAGATTCCATATCGTACACATCGACGACATTGCCTCGCCCTACCCCATGCTGTTGTGCGTGGCTTTTGCTACAGCCACGGTTCTTTATACCACGATTCAGATTTTTGCTCCGGAACTATGGAGCATCTATTACTATCACCCGACGCTGAACCCCTTTGGGCAACCGACTTTGTTGGCTTTGTTCCTTTTCCTGGCATGGTTTATCGTCATCCTCACCATTGCCACACTTGACGAAGTTCGCCGTTCCTTGTCTGCCACCGAGGCCATTCTGTACATGCTTTCCCTGCTGGCCATTCTTGCAGGAATATACATCTTCTTCTCGCTGGCCACGCAATACTTCCTCGGCTATTTTTTGCTGATGGTATATGCCACGATGGCTGTCGGGCAATACTTCCGTCGCCATCGGCCCCACTACCGTTGTGGCAAATGTGGGGCACCGCTACACGAGAAAGGCTTTTGCCCGAAATGCGGCAGTATGAATCGGTAAATCGATTTATACGCCTACTTCCAGCATCACGAAACTATAGGGAGCAAGGTCGAGCGACATCTTTTTCTTTATCTTGACGGTTTCGCTCTGCGGTACAATAGGTTGTTGGTCAAAGTTATTCTCATCCTCTGGCTGTCCAGTCAGAACCGTCTTTGTTGCCGTAGACTTCATGCCCTTGAAACGGGAGAGGTCGAGTGTGGCTTTCTTTGTCTCTGCCGTAGCGTTGCAGAGTTTCACATACAACTTGTGCGTTTTCACATTCAGCACGACACTCTGACCATAGTGTACATCGGGCAGAGGCTGAACGGCATCAGCAACATCGCCCTCGAAATGTACACAGTCGCCATAATAGTATTGGCCTGCCGACTGTCCAAACATCTGCTGCACATAGTAACTGCAAGTCAGATAGGGACGCTCGTTGTCGAAATAGATGAGGTCGGGATTCCAGTTTGTGGCACCCATGCGCGCAAACAATGGCGCATAACTTGTCATAGCTACCACATCACCATTTCGCTCAACATGCAACAGGTAAAGTCCTTCGGCCAGAGCATCGATGAGTTTTTTGTCTTTGGCAGCATACTCACCTAAATAAACCTTTGTCTTGCGGTCACGCGGATACTTGTCGTATTGACGACTATTGAGGAAATAACGGTTGGACTCGTAGTAGTGTTCGTCGATGATGGGCATACCCAGTTCCTCGGCCAACTTCCAACCATTCTCCAAATCGGAATTACCCGGGTGTGAACCTGGACCTGCCGTACCTACAATGACGATTTCAGGATGGGCAGCTGTCACTCTCTCGTAGATATACTTGAACCGCTCGGCAAATTCGGGCGAAATTCGTTCTTCGTTACCCAAACCGAGATACTTCAGTCCGAAGGGCTTGGGGTGTCCTTGTTCGGCACGCTTCTTGCCCCATTCGCTAGTCACATCGCCATTTGCCCATTCGATGAGGTCGAGCGCATCCTGCACCCACTCGTCCATCTCCTCCATCGGCGCCACATCTTGCGCCTGTCCTCTCATGCCCCAACCGCCATTGGCACCCTGACACGATACACCACAGGGCAGAATGGGCAGCGGCTGCATACCTATATCCTCGCACAACTGGAAATACTCGTAGTAGCCGAGCCCCATCGACTGATGGTAGCCCCAGGTGTTTTTCAAATGCCGCCGCTGCTCCTTCGGACCGATTGTCGTCTTCCAGCGGTAGGTGTTCCAGAAACCATCGCCACCACCATGCACCACGCAACCGCCGGGGAAGCGCATGAACTTGGGCTGGAGGTCGGCCAGTGCCTGGGCCAGGACCTTGCGCAACCCATGTCCCTTGTAGGTGTCCTGAGGCATGAGCGAGAACTGGTCTACGTCGAGGTCACCCACGGT
>JAGCYD010000026.1 GCA_017960985.1 Bacteroidaceae bacterium | reverse complement strand
CCTTCGAGGTCTTCGTTCGTGTAAACAGGTTGAATGTCTATCTGCTCTGGAGTCTTCCAGGTGGCAGAGAGTCCATTCTCTTTTTGCCAGTCTTTGCCAGTCTTGGCTTCAATCCCAGCAAAGATATCGATGTCTTTGAAATTCTTTTTCATGATTAAATACCAAGTTTAGCGTTATACTCTTGCAATGTCTTCAACTGATCGACACGCACATGGATGAAATTCTCAATGCCTGCAGCTTTCAAGTCTTCGGAGCAAGCGGGAGCACCAGCCACAACGAACATGGCACGACCGTTGAGGTACTGGAAGGCGGGAATAGCGTACTCGGCATACTCGTCGTCGCTGGAGCAGATGACTACAATGTCGGCACCTGCAGCGAGGGCTGCATCAACACCCTCCTCGACGGTTTTGAAGCCCAGATTGTCAATAACCTGATAACCTGCAGCAGCGAGGAAGTTGCACGAAAACTGAGCACGAGCCTGACGCATGGCCAGGTTGCCGATAGTGAGCATAAAGGCTACAGGAACCTTCTTGGCCTTCTCTGTGGTCAGGCGCAGCGTCTCAAAGTCGCTGGCCAGACGACTGGTCTTGAGGGCCGGCACATCGGCATCACTAGAATGTTTACAGGTGCAGTCACATGCCAGAGGCTCCTTGCCTTCGCTCTTCTCAGTAAAGTTGGGGAACTGGTTGGTTCCGAGGAGGAACTCCTTACGCTTACCAACATTGGCATGACGCGTTTTGTCAGTCTCGTTGAGGGTATTCTGAATGGAACCAGCCTTGACGGCAGCCAAGAAGCCACCTTCCTCCTCTACAGCGAGGAATAGTTTCCAGCCTTCCTTGGCGATAGCCGAGGTCAGTTCTTCAACGAAGTAAGAACCACCAGAAACATCGACAATCTTGTCGAAGTGGCATTCCTCCTTCAACAGCAACTGCTGGTTGCGGGCAATACGCTCGGCGAAGTCGGTGGGCACCTCATAAGGCGTATCGAACGGCGTAACCACCATCGAGTGGATGCCAGCAAGGGCAGCACTCATGGCTTCGGTTTGCGAACGGAGCATATTCACATAAGAGTCAAATACAGTCTGGTTGTAAGTCGTCGTCGATGCGTTGATGACCATCTTGCAAGCGCAATCGCACTTGGGCTCGTACTGCTTCACTATCTGTGCCCAAAGCATGCGAGCGGCACGGAACTTGGCAATCTCCATAAAATAGTTGCCACCGATGCCCATGTAGAACTTAATCTTCTTGGCAGCGAGGTCAACAGGCACACCGGCCTCCACCATCTCGTCGAGATATTCCTTACCCCATGCTAGGGCGTAACCCAACTCCTGATAGACATAGGCGCCCGAATTGCAGAGCAGGTCACTATGTACCATCACGCAACGCAGGTTGGGGAAGTCCTTCAGTTTCTCCACCATCTTGGGCATATCGGGCAGTAGCATGGTGGTGTCCTTACCTTTCATGAGCATACGCTCGATGGGGTCGAAACCAATTCCGCCAACAATCTTCTCCTTGTCATAGCCCTTCCTCTCATAGTAAGCCACTACGATGTCGGCCAGTTCCAAGACATGACGCTGACAGGTGCGGAAGCTTACTTCCACACAATCGCATAGGATGCCATCGAGCAGAGTCTCGATAAACTCCTTGCTTACTTTGTCACCAGGGATACGGAAACCAAGCGAGTCGATGCCACGATTCAGGATGTCCAGCGCCTTTGCGTTAGCTTCCTTGGCATCCTCGGCCTTGATGTTCTGACGAACATACCACTCATTGTCGGCTTTTTTGTTACCTCTCACAAACGGGAACTCTCCAGGCAAGGCATTCACGAGGGGCAGTTTGTCCACATCCTCCTTCCTGTAGAACGGTTCCATGGAGAAACCTTCGTTGGTCCTCCATACCATCTTCTTCTGATAGTCAGCACCTTTGAGGTCAACCTCAATCTTCTCACGCCATTCTTCGCGTGAGGGCGCAGCAAAGTCAGAGAAGAGTTTCTCTTTCTGTTTTGACATAATTCTATCTATATATGTTGTGTGTGTAAAGTTGAGCAAAGATACAAAATAATGTAATAAGGTAAAAGTGAAAAGCAAAATTCTTTCTATGGAAGAACAATTGATGCCTTCTACCATTATTTTGTATGTTTTAATTTTTAATTCTTAATTTATATTCTTACCTTTGTGCCCATAAAACCTCGCTGCGGGTTATAGGCAGCTACCGGATTGGGCTATGGTGTAATGGTAGCACAAGACATTTTGGTCGTCTTAGTTCTGGTTCGAAACCGGATAGCCCAACTCCAAAAAGATGTCAAATGCAACTACGACATTTGACATTTAACACTTGAAAATTTAATATCATACAATCATGAACAATCCATTTTCTCTTGAAGGTAAGAATGCCTGGATAACCGGCGCTTCTTACGGAATCGGGTTCAACATTGCCAAGGCTTTTGTCGGGGCAGGTATCAAAAACATCATCTTCAACGACATCAACGAGGCTGCCCTTGAGCGTGGTCTTGCCAACTACAAGGAGGCAGGCATCACGAATGTAAAGGGATATGTTTGCGATGTAACGGACGAGAACGCCGTAAAAGCACTTGTCGAGAAGATTCACAAGGAAGTAGGTCAGATTGATATCCTTGTAAACAATGCTGGTATCATCAAGCGCATCCCCATGCACGAGATGAAGCGTGCCGAATTCCAGCAGGTCACTGATGTGGACCTCGTTGCTCCCTTCATCTGCTCGGCTGCCGTAGTTCCTGAGATGATGGAGCGCCGCGAAGGAAAAATTATTAATATCTGCTCCATGATGTCGGAACTGGGTCGTGAGACTGTCAGCGCCTATGCTGCTGCCAAGGGTGGCTTGAAGATGCTCACCCGCAACATTTGCTCAGAGTACGGCGAATACAACATCCAGTGCAACGGCATCGGTCCGGGCTACATCGCTACGCCCCAGACCGCTCCCCTGCGTGAGATTCAGCCCGACGGCAGTCGTCATCCCTTCGACAAGTTCATCTGTGCCAAGACCCCCGCTGGTCGTTGGCTCGATCCCGAAGAACTGGGTGGCCCCGCAGTGTTCCTCGCCAGCCATGCTTCGGATGCTGTGAATGGTCATGTTCTCTATGTCGATGGCGGTATCCTCGCTTACATTGGCAAGCAACCCTGATAAGATTAGGGATTAGAGAATAGAGATTAAAAATTAGGCCCTGGCTCGTAAAGAGTCAGGGCCTAACACTAAATTTATAATCTATGGTAGCAGAAGTCAATCCTCAAGAAACGAGCCGTGCACAGGCATTTGAATTGTGGATGAAGGCACCCAACCCGATGGTGACCTTCTTTAAGACCATTAATGTGACACGATTAGTGTTAATCAGCAGAAAGAAAAGGCTAAAATTTAATATGCTGCTTGACTACTGCATCGGTCGGGCTGCAGCATCCATCAAAGAGTTCTATCTGCTACCTGTTGGTAATCGGCTGATGCAATACGACACGCTCGCGGTCAATACGATAGTAAGAAACATGGATGGCGAGGTCAGTTCCTGTGACATTCCTTACATGGACGATCTGAACGAGTTCAACCGACAATATCTTAAATACACCTCGCAAGTGGCCGAGAGCGGTCAGGACCACGACCTGTCGGACGACTGCATGGTGATTGGCACATCGGCCATCATAGAAACGGAGATTGACGGAGCCGTCGGCATGAACAGTGGCATCTTCAATAATCCGTTTCTCATCTGGGGGCGATACCGAAAGAGATGGCTCAAGTACGAGTTACCCATCTCTTTCCAATTCCATCACACGCAAATGGATGGTGCCCATGCTGGTCGTTTCCTTGCCAACCTGCAAGATGAAATAAATCACCTAAAATAAACACAAAAAGCCTTGGCTCGATTGTTGAGTCAAGGCTTTATTGTATTTTGTGCAGATATCGCTTACTTCACAATCAGCAGGAAATACTTTTTCTTGCCCTGCTGCACAAGCAGATAGCGGTCATCGAGAAGGTCCGCGGGCGTGACGAGTTGGTCGAATGCCGTAAGTTTCTCCTTGTTGAGAGAAACGCCACCACCCTGCGTGAGTTTGCGCATCTCGCCTTTCGAGATGAAGCAGGGAGTGTGTTCGGCAAAGAGGTCAACGGCCTTGCAACCCTCGCCCTCGAGGAGCGAACGGCTGACCTCGAAGTGAGGCACACCGCTGAAAACATCGAGCAATGTCTTTTCGTCCAACTTCACCAGACTTTCCTTCGTGGCTTTGCCAAAGAGGATATTGGAGGCTTCGAGTGCCAGTTCGTAATCCTCACGGCCATGTACCATGACGGTGACTTCCTCTGCTAGGCGCTTCTGCAGCACACGACGGCTAGGGTCTTGCCGATGTTCTTCGATGAGGGCGTCGATAGTAGGCTTGTCGAGCGATGTGAATATCTTGATGTAGCGTTCAGCATCCTCGTCGGCCACATTGAGCCAGAACTGATAGAATACATAGGGACTGGTACGCTCACGGTCGAGCCAAATGTTACCCTGCTCCGTCTTACCAAATTTCTTACCGTCGGATTTGGTGATAAGAGGACAAGTCAGTGCAAAGGCTTCATTCTCCACGCCCAGTTTACGACGGATAAGTTCCGTTCCCGTAGTGATGTTGCCCCACTGGTCGGAGCCTCCCATTTGCAAGCGACAGTTCTTGGTCTGGTAGAGATGCAGGAAATCGTAGCCCTGCAAAAGTTGATAGGTAAATTCGGTGAATGACATACCCTCCTGGAACTCACCATTCAAACGACGCTTCACGCTATCCTTGGCCATCATATAATTTACGGTGATGCACTTGCCGATGTCACGGGCAAAGTCAAGGAAGGTGAAGTCCTTCATCCAGTCGTAGTTGTTCACCAGTTCGGCCGCATTAGGTGCATCGCTATCGAAATCGAGGAAACGCGAAAGTTGTTTTTTGATACAAGTCACATTATGGCGCAGTGTCTCTTCGCTCAAGAGATTACGCTCCTGACTCTTACCGCTGGGGTCACCAATCATGCCCGTAGCACCACCCAACAAGGCGATGGGCTTGTGACCGCAACGCTGAAAGTGGCGTAGCATCATCACGCCACACAAATGACCGATATGCAAACTGTCGGCCGTTGGGTCAATACCTACATAGGCCGTCTGCATACCCTGCTTTAACATTTCTTCTGTCCCAGGCATCACACTATGTATCATGCCTCTCCATTTCAGCTCTTCTACAAAATCCATCGTATGATTTTATGATTTAATGATTTACAATTTAAGGATTTCAGCCAAAGAGGTCGGGCTGTTCGGGTGCACCCGTTCTTGTTCCCATAGTGCGTCCCAAATGTTCGTAGGCCAGTTCTGTTACTTCCCGACCACGAGGGGTACGCTTGATGAAGCCTTCTTTAATAAGGAATGGCTCATAAACCTCTTCCACTGTGCCTGCATCTTCGCCCACTGCCGTCGCAATGGTGTTAATGCCCACAGGACCGCCCTTGAATTTATCGATAATAGTCAACAATATCTTGTTGTCAATCTCGTCTAATCCGTGCTTGTCGATATTCAATGCCTCAAGGGCAACACGGGCAATCTTCAAATCGATTTCCCCATCGCCACGAACCTGTGCAAAGTCGCGCACACGGCGCAACAGGGCATTGGCAATTCGTGGCGTGCCACGGCTACGACTGGCTATCTCGCTGGCTGCCGCCGAATCAATGGGCACACCCAATATCCCTGCCGAACGGGTAATGATGCGCTTTAGGGTTTCTGCTTCGTAATATTCCAAATGCAGGTTAATACCGAAACGCGCACGCAACGGTGCTGTCAGAAGACCGCTACGCGTAGTGGCGCCCACCAATGTAAAAGGATTGAGGTCTATCTGAATGCTACGGGCCGACGGGCCCTTGTCTATCATGATGTCGATGCGATAGTCTTCCATCGCAGAGTAGAGATACTCCTCAACTACAGGCGACAAACGATGAATCTCATCGATAAACAACACATCGTTGGGCTCTAGTGAAGTAAGCAGACCCGCTAAATCCCCTGGTTTGTCAAGAACAGGGCCACTTGTAACCTTGAAACCCACGCCCAGTTCGTTGGCAATTATATTCGACAAGGTTGTCTTTCCAAGTCCTGGAGGGCCATGAAGTAGCGTATGGTCAAGTGGTTCACCGCGATATCGGGCAGCCTCAACAAATATATGCAAGTTCTCGGTCACTTTCTGTTGACCGCTGAAATCCTCAAAACGCAAAGGACGAAGGGCATTTTCAAAGTCCTTCTCCTTCTGATTGCGTTGCTCGCGTATATCGAATCCGTCTTCCATAATTTATCGATGTGCAAAGATAGTAAAACTACATGACACAAAAAAGAAATCATTCTTTTTATGTATATCGTCTTACATTAATTTCGTACCTTTGCACTTATGGTACTGAATTATATTTGGATTGGATTTATCCTTATCGCTTTCGTGGTTGCAGCCGTAGAATTGTGCATGGGAAATACCGAAGTATTTCCAGCCATCATCGACTCAACATTTGGTTCATCAAAAAACGCCTTTGAAATCTCCCTCGGACTTACGGGAACACTTGCTCTGTGGATGGGCATTATGAAAATTGGAGAGAAGGGCGGACTTATCAATGCCTTAGCGCGTGGTTTGAATCCCCTCTTCCGCCGACTCTTCCCCGAAATCCCTGAGGGGCATCCCGTATTCGGTCACATCTTCATGAATATCGGAGCCAATATGCTCGGACTCGACAACGCTGCCACGCCTATGGGGCTGAAGGCGATGGAAGGGCTGCAAGAACTGAACAAAGAAAAGGAACGCGCCACAAACGCCATGATTATGTTCCTCGTGCTGAACACAAGCGGGCTGACACTCATTCCCGTCTCTATCCTCGTCTATCGCGCACAATTGGGTGCTGCTCAGCCCACCGATGTCTTTATTCCTATATTACTCGCCACAACCATTGCTACTATGGCAGGCATCATCATTACCAGCCTCTACCAGCGCATTAACCTCTTTAATCGCGCCATCATGGGTACGATGTTGGGTCTTTGCCTCCTCGTGAGTGGCATGGTGTGGGTAAGCACACAACTTAGCAAAGACCAACTCAGTCTCTATAGCACCACGGTGGCCAATGTGTTACTGTTCGGTATCATCGTTGCCTTCATCGTGGCTGGTGTACGCAAACGGGTGAATGTGTATGAGGCCTTCATCGAAGGAGCCAAGGGTGGCTTCGAGACTGCCGTGCGTATCATTCCCTATCTAGTTGCCATCCTTGTCGCTATCGGCATGTTTCGTGCTTCGGGTGCAATGGATGTACTGATTGGTGGTATAGAAAAAGGCTTTCAACTCCTCGGTATCAATGCCGACTTCGTTGCGGCCTTGCCCACGGCTCTGATGAAACCCCTGAGTGGCAGCGGTGCCCGTGGCATGATGGTCGATGCCATGACTACCTATGGTGCCGACTCCTTCGTGGGTCGCCTCTCGTGCCTCTTCCAAGGAGCTACCGACACCACCTTCTACATCCTCGCCGTCTATTTCGGCTCCGTCGGTGTCCGCAACACCCGCCATGCCGTTGCTGCTGGTCTCCTTACCGACCTCGTCGGTGTCATTGCGGCCATAGCTATTGCTTACTTGTTCTTCTATTAACTTATGGCAAGCCTAAAAGGATTATTCAAAGATACGGCTATATATGGATTGAGCAGTATTGTGGGGAGATTCCTCAACTATCTGCTCGTGCCACTCTATACACACTACATGCCTACGGAGTCGGGCGACTACGGCATCTCAACGAATGTCTATGCCTACACGGCACTCATACTGGTGCTGCTGACCTTCGGCATGGAGACCACGCTGTTTAGGTTTGCCAATGACAGAGCCGAAACAGTTCACAGTTCACAGTTCACAGTTCACAGTTGGCCAGATACGGTGTTTAGTACGGGGTTTGCGTTGATAGGTTCACTTACAGCGGTATTCCTCTTTTTCCTCTTCGGATTCATCACTCCGATTGCCGACTATCTGGGATATGCCGAGCACCACAACTACCTGCTGATGATGGGTGTCGTGGTGGCAATGGATGCCCTGCAGGCGCTGCCGTTCTCGTATCTGCGGTTCCAGAAACGACCTATCCGTTTTGCTTCGTTGAAGTTGCTGTTCATCTTCTTCAACATCGCCTTGAATGTCATCTACTTCGTATTGCTGCATAAGACCAGCGTATTCTATGCCTTTGCCATCAATCTGGCCTGCACCAGTTTCATTTCCCTGCTCTTCATTCCCGAATTGTTCAAGATAGAGTGGCACTTCGACGGGGCACTCCTGAAACGGATGCTTTCCTATTCATGGCCTATCCTCATTTTGGGTGTGGCAGGCATACTGAACCAAGTGGCGGACAAAATCATGTTCCCGCTGGTCTATCCCGATAAAGCCGACGCCAATGTGCAGTTAGGCATCTATGGCAGTTGTGTGAAGATTGCCATGATTATGGCCATGATAACACAGGCTTTCCGTTATGCCTACGAACCCATTGTCTTTGCCAAAGCCAAGGACAAGGATAGTACCGAATACTATGCCGTAGCGATGAAGTATTTCCTCATCTTTACCCTGTTGGCATTCCTCTGTGTGATGGGCTACATCGATGTGTTGCAACTTATCCTTGGCAAGGGGTATCGTGAGGGTATGGCCGTGGTGCCCATCGTCATGGTGGCGGAGATTATGATGGGGGTATATTTCAACCTCTCTTTCTGGTACAAACTCATCGACAAAACCATCTACGGGGCTTGGTTCTCGCTGGCGGGCTGTGCCGTACTCTTTGCCGTCAATTATTTCTTTATTCCCCAGTATAGTTACATAGCTTGCGCCTGGGGTGGCGTGGCTGGTTACGGTACCGCTATGGTACTGTCGTACATCGTCGGTCAGGTTAAGAATCCCATTCCTTACCCTATGAAGAGCATCATGGTTTATGTGCTCATGACCGCCGCGTTCTATGCCGCCATGTACTTCACTTCCGACTGGCACATAGCCCTGCGCCTCGCCCTAAACACCCTGCTGATTGTGCTCTTCTTAGCGCATGTTTATTGGCACGAGATAAGGAGAAAGTAAATTCAGTCTTATCGTCCCAACTCCTTTATTAGTCGGTCGGTTTTTCCCCAACGGTCGATGCAATAAAGGACATAGCGAATGTCCACACCAATACATCGCTGAAGGTCGGGGTTGAAAGTAATATCACCCGACATGGCCTCCCAGTTGCCGTCGAAGGCCAGCCCGATGAGTTCGCCACGACCGTTGAACATGGGGGAGCCGGAGTTGCCGCCCGTAATGTCGTTATTGGAAAGGAAACAAAGGTGAAGGTCGCCATCCTTCGCATCGGCATAACGCCCGAAGTCGCGTTGCTGAAGCAGTTTCACGATGTCATCCTCCAGACGATAGTCGTCTATTTCATCCTGACGCGCAGCCTTGTCGAGCAGACTCTGTGCATTGGTGTAATAGTCGAAATGCTGACTGCCAGCCGTATAGTCCTGTATGAACCCATAGCTGAGGCGTAAGGAGAAGTTTGCATCGCTGTAATGAGGCGTTTCCTGCTCGCGCTCAAGGATAGCCTGGGTCAACAGATGCTCGTTATAGTCAATGGTAGCACGGTCCTCACGGATGCGATTCTGTATCTTTGTCCTTCCTTCCGTGATACTTTCATTATACAGGAATACAGGGTCGGTCTCTTTGAGGGTTGAATCGACAAGCAAACTATCAACACAGGAAATGTCCTTTAGAACGGTACGACTAAACAGGTCGTGTGCGTATGCCTTTGTATCACCACCATACAGGCTGTCTATGGTATTGTAAATAGAGGGCAGATATTCCGCTGCCACCTGCTGACGGTAGTTGGCAAGCAGCACAGCCATAGTTTCCTCATCGACACGCGGGTCGTAATCCTTAAAGAAGGATTTCGCCTGTTCGCGAGCTACGGCCATTTCGGTCGAATCCATATCCATAGGCTTCGAAGCTATGGCTGCGGCCACACGGCGTATCTCAATACCCCGCATAAAGGTTTCGCTGAAGAAAGCATTGGCACGAACAGGGTCGAAGCGGTTCTTATAGCCCGTTTCAAGTTCATCAAACACACTACCGAAGCGAGCCGTAAGTTGTTTGTCCTGACCGTACCATTGACGAATATCCTGCTCCAACCGTTGTTTCTGTCCCACGACATCGAGGTCGGCCACAGCCTTGTTCATACCGATGGAGTTCTTCCAATAGTTACTGCTGGAAGCATACTTGGAGGCATATTTGATGCCAATGGCACGGTCGCTCTTCATCCAGCGTTTCCATACCTCCTGTTTCTTTCCACGCACATCTATCATGGCCGTATTGATGGCCTCCGTCCGCTCTTGAATGCCATACGAAGAAAGATAGCGGTCAGTAGAACCGGGATAACCTACGGTCATACAGAAATCACCCGGTTGGAAACCATCGAGGCTCACTTTTGCATATCGTTTAGGCTTCAGAGGCACATTATCCTTGCTGTATTCGACAGGATTCCCGTCTTTGTCGGCATAGATGCGGAACACGCTGAAGTCACAGGTCTGACGCGGCCACATCCAGTTATCCGTATCACCGCCAAATTTCCCCATAGCCTGTGTGGGAGCAAACACAAGGCGCACATCGTTGTATGTCTTGTATATCGAGGCAAAATAGGCATTCCCCCCGTAATAGGACTTCACAAGGCAATAGCGGTCAGGATAGGCTCGCGTATATTCACGCTCCACAGCCGTCATCACGGAATCCAGATTCTCGCTGTCGAGCGTCTTAGCTGCCACACCCGGATTTGCCTTGTAGATGCTGTCCATAGCCAACATAATACGGCTGGTGCAGTCCACCGTGCGGTCGAGGAAGCGGACGAAGAATCCCTCCACGGGTCTTTCCTCCTCATAACTCTTGGCTGCAAAGCCGTTTTTGAGAATATCGTCCTCGGGTGTCGATAGTTTCTGAATGCCCGAGAATCCGCAATGGTGATTGGTAAACACCAGTCCTTCGGGACTTACCACCACACCAGAGCAGAAGTCACAGAAGTCCACGACACAGTCTTTTAGGCTCACACCGTCGGGGTCGTATAGTTGTCGGGGAGAGAGTTTCAGTCCCAGTCCCTTCATAACATCCGCCGTCTGCTGGTCGATTCGGTTCAGCATCCACATGCCCTCATCGGCATGAGAGGCAAGGCTGACGGTCAGCAACAATGAAAACAATAGTCTTTTCATATCGTATAGATTTACTCGTTAAGCCATGAGGTTACTTCTGTTCGGGATGGAGAAACTTCATCCAGTCCTCTTTCCGGAACTTGCGACCTCTTGGTTCGGTATAGCCTCGTTCTTCGCGACTGGGCTTAGCCTTGGTTTTCTTGCTTTTCTTCTTGTCTGTGGGAGTATCGAAGAAATCCGTAGGATACTGCGACTTCTTCTTGCCCTTCTTTTCTTTCTTTCGGGAATCCCTTCCTTTCGAAGCCGTCGAACGGTTGTTGGCCTCCGCTCTTTCCACCGTAATCTTACGACCCTTTACGCGCAGACCGCCAAGTCCCTCGATTACCCTGTCGGCATCCTCTTCGGCTACCTCCACAAACGAGAAACTCTTCATCAGGTCGATACGGCCAATCTCCACCTTATCTCCCTTCACATGGTCGTTGATGAGTTTGATGAGTTCCTTGGCAAAGAAACCGTCAATCTTGCTTACCGAAAGGAACAGTCGTGCATAACCCTCTTCGGCCACACCACGCTCGCCCTTCTTGCGTTTGCCTTTTGTCTTTTGTCCTTCGCCCTTGTCCTTGCTTTCCGAAACCTCCTCTATCTCGGGGGCATTGGCGTAATAGCGCAGGAACCGACCGAACTCGCGACTAACGATGCGCTTAATCAAGTCTTCCTTGTTGAGCCACTCCCATCGTCTCGACACCTCCTCCATAAACGGGGCTATTTGCTCTTCGTCCACTTCCACACGCTCTATCTCGTCGATGACACGATACAACTGCTTGCCGCAGATATCGCGTGGCTCAGGCAGGGGTTGGTGAACAAACTCCTTGTTGATGACCTTCTCTATCTGTCGGATACGCTGACGCTCACGGCTGTGTACAATACAGATGCTCGTACCCTTCTTCCCCGCACGACCTGTACGGCCACTGCGATGCGTATAGTTCTCGATATCTTCGGGCATGCCGTAGTTAATCACATGCGTCAGGTCGTCCACATCCAATCCGCGTGCAGCCACATCCGTAGCCACCAGTAGTTGTACACGATGCTGACGGAAACGCTGCATCGTCAGGTCACGCTGCTGCTGACTCAGTTCCCCATGCAGGGCATCGGCATTGTAGCCGTCACGAATCAGTTTGTCCGCAACCTCCTGGGTCTCCATTCTTGTACGGCAGAACACGATAGCGTATATCTTCGGGAAATAGTCCACTACACGCTTCAGGGCCAGATACTTATCCTTGGCCTGTACCATAAAATAGATGTGGTTAACATTCTCTGCGCCTTCATTCCGGCTTCCCACTTGTATTTCGTGGGAGTCACGCAGGTATTTCTTGGCGATACGCTCGATTTCCTTGCTCATCGTGGCCGAGAACAACAGGGTACGATGTTCCTCACGCACTCCACCCAGTATCGTGTCGAGGTCTTCCTGGAAACCCATCGACAGCATCTCGTCGGCCTCATCAAGCACCAGATAATGTACATCTTCAAGCACAGCCACCTTCTTGCGCGTCATCAGGTCCACCAATCGTCCAGGAGTTGCCACGATAATATCCACGCCATGCTTCAGCGCCCGTATCTGCGGTTCGATATTGGCACCGCCATATACGGCTAAGATACGCACCTCGGGCAGGAATTTGGCAAAGCCTTGCAGGTCATCGGCTATCTGCAGACACAATTCTCGTGTCGGCGAAAGGATAAGCACCTGAGGCCGTCCTGTGGGCGTCATGTCTTGCAGGCGCTGCAACAGGGGCAACCCGTATGCAGCAGTCTTACCGGTTCCCGTTTGTGCCAAAGCCACAAGGTCGCCCGTGTTGTCGCTCAGCAACCAAGGTATCACCTGTTCCTGCACGGGCATGGGATGTTCGTAACCTTGTTCTTCTATAGCTCGCAAAAGTTCGTCTTGTAAGCCCAGTTCTTGGAATGTATTCATATATATTCTTGAATTTTGCGCGCAAAGGTACGACAAAAAGCCGAGATTTCACACGGAAATGATTAACTTTGCATAAAAATATGATTTTATGCGCACAATAACAGCAATGGGTGAAACCGTGATGGACATTCTCTTCAAGGATGGCCGTCCTGTGGCTGCGGTACCTGGCGGCAGCAGTTTCAACAGCATCATATCCATTGGTCGGACGGGACTGCCCTGTCGGTTTGTCGGCTATACTGGTCACGACCGTGTCGGACTTGGCACACAGGCGTTCTTGCAGGAAAACGGCGTATCCATCGACTTTTTCGAGGTTCGCGAAGGAGAAAAGAGTGCCATTTCGTTGGCATATCTCGACAAGAACGGCGATGCCTCCTACCAGTTCTACAAGGATATTCCCCATGTCCGCGATGGGTGGGCTACCCCCGTCTTTCATCGCGACGATGTTCTGCTCTATGGCTCCTACTATGCTGCCTGCGAGGGGATGCGCCCACAGGTCGCACCAACCCTGCACACCGCCAACGAAGCAGGTGCCATCCTCTATTACGACCTAAACTTCCGTCAAAGTCATGCCCACGAACTGGACGAACTACTTCCCACCATACACCAGAACTTCCGCGAAAGTACCCTTGTGCGCGGTTCTGCAGACGACTTCGAGGTGATGTACCATTCGCGCAATGCGCAGGACATCTACACACGACATATTTCCAAATACTGTCCGTTGTTTATCTGTACGGCCGGCAGCGAAACCATCACCATCTGCACCCCCACCGCAACCTATACTTTCGATGCCCCACAGATAGAGCAGGCGGTAAGTACCGTTGGGGCAGGCGACAACTTTAATGCCGGCTTCATCTATGGCCTCGTTCGCGAGAATTTCACACGGGTCTCATTGCCCACCCTCGACCGCGACGGGTGGCAACGCCTCATACAGTATGCCACAGCCTTTGCAGGACAAGTCTGCCAAAGTACGAACAACTTTATCAGCAAGGAATTTGCCCAAGAAATCATCAAATTGTAAATCGTCAAATTGTAAATGACATGATTCCCCGTATTGCCATTATCGACCAGAACACCCTCGAAGCCACAGGGCTGAAAAACATCCTCAGCGACATGGTTCCCATGGCCGATGTCAGCACATTCTCGTCCGTCGCGGAAATGCAAAGGGAGGATGAAGAAAATACCGATGGAACCGCACCTTTTGTCCATTTCTTTATTTCGTCGCAGATACTGGTGGAGCATGCCGATTTCTTTTTGCAGCACCAACGGCAGACCATCGTACTGACCGCACAGCCTGCCACCAACAAACTGCTGTCGCACTTCCGCACGCTCAACACCTCGCAGTTGGAACACGACCTACTGAAAGCCATTCTCACCCTGTTCCAACACGCCCACGGGCAACACGGCACCAAGGCTCCCCTCACCACCCCGCTAAAAGATGAAGGCGAACTCTCCGCACGCGAGACCGAAGTCCTTGCTCTGGTCGTCCGTGGTTTCATCAACAAGGAAATTGCCGACCGCCTGTGTATCTCCCTACCAACGGTCATTTCCCACCGCAAGAACATCTGCGACAAACTCCACTTGCGCAGCGTTTCTGCACTTACCATCTACGCTGTTACCCACGGCATCGTCAGTGCGGAGGAAATATAGGAAAAACCTAAAAATACATTTTCCCTCTGCTAATCTATTAAAGATTATTTACTATCTTTGTGCCTACATTGAAATAAAAAAACTAAGCCATGAAAAGGATTTTTCTACTTCTTTTTGCAACATTCTGCTATGTTGTAGGACACTCGGAAGACTATACTTCCTACATCACAAATCCCTCTTTCGAAGAGGATGCCTCAACTGGATGGACCGTGTCGGGAATGCAACGACAAAGTAACAATGTGTTCTCCATCAAGAACGGCACCTACTACCTGGAATCGTGGGTGGGCATAGGCCAGCAATTGGGCAACCACGGCGTGAGTCAGACGCTGACTAATCTGCCTTCGGGTAACTACACCCTGTCGGTGGCAGCGTTGCACATCCAGCAATCGGGCACGGGTAGCACAACAAACAGCGGCAACGCCCAAACGGGTGTTTATTTGTTCGCCGGCTCAGCACGCCAGGCCGTAACCTCAATGAACACCTACACGCTTTCCTTTGCTGTCATCAACGCCCAAAGCGACATAGAGATAGGACTGGTGGCAGAGAATGCTACGGGTAACTATCTGTGTGTAGATAATTTTCAACTCGAATACACGGGTGCGTTGGACATCAATAGCTACCGGACAGAACTGCAGAATCAGTTGGAAGTAGCACAAGAACTGCTCGACCTAGGCGTACAAAATTCCGTAGCCACCACTCTGCAACAAGCCATATCGACAGCTCAGAGTGCGCTGAGTGGGAACAGTCAGTCGGCTATGGAGTCGGCTCTCACCTCCTTGAATAGTGCCATCGAACAGGGCAAAGCCTCACGCGCACTTTATGATACACTCCTGACTCGGATCGAATATGCCCAAAAGGTACTTGACTGGTGGGAAGGGGTTTCCTATAGGGCTACAGGATGGAGCCAGTTGCAATCTGCCATAACCACAGCCACCTCACAGACCACCAACTATGCACTCACCGATTCCCAACTGGAACAGGCCACGAGCACGCTGAATACAGCTATCGCTGCTGTGGATAAGAGCATCTATTGTAGCGGTAGTGCCTGTGGAAGCGATGCGGATTTGCAGAACTCCGCTAACCAATGGTGCTACGAGCGTTCGATGCAGTCGAAACACTGGATTCTTTTCTGGGAAGCAGGTTACGGTACAACAGTCCCTGCAGCCGTTCCCAACATTTTGGAAACGGCCGACCAAATCTTTGAGTGCTATGCCAACGAACTTGGCTACATCACCATCAATCAGGGCACATCGAAGACCGACACCTACAAGATGATTATCCGTCTGCGCTACACCACTGACTGGGAAGCGAGTGGTAGTGGAATCGACAACCAAATAGGTTTGCTCACCCTCTCAAATGGCGCACACACCTCTCGTTCGGGTCAGACCGTTGCACACGAAATCGGACACTGCTTCCAGTATCAGGTTCACTGCGACAACAACAATTGGAACGGGTGGATGTACAACTGGGGCTCGTCCACGCTGAATGTATTCTGGGAGATGTGCGCCCAATGGCAGGCGTATAAGTTCTACCCCACTATGCAATTTGTATGGGACTCTGGACAAGGGAACGATTGGTTCGGCAACACCATCAACGGTCTGCACCGTCACCCCCTAGCCGTTGACCTACGCTACAACAACTATTTCATTCAAGACTACATGTGTCATAAGCAAGGCTCCACGCAGTTTCTCGGTCGTCTCTGGAACGAATCGCAGAGTCCCGAAGACCCTTTGCAGGCCTACATGCGACTGACGATGACGGGAACAACGGCTCAAAAGCTTGCCCAACTGGGCGATGAGATGTGGGAGTACGGAGCACGCATGACCACTTTCGATATGGATCTTATTCGCGACTACGGAGCCGACCGCATCGGCTTCCGTACGCAAACGGCAATGACCAAGGACACCGACAACTATTGGTGGCCCGATAGTGTTAATTGCATCGAAAACTTTGGCAACAATGCCATACGCCTCAATGTACCCTCCACCGCAAAGACTGTCTATGTGGAATTTGAGGGCGAAGCAGGGGCCGATGGTTACAATGCCTACAACACTACGCGAGCCGGATGGCGTCTGGGCTTTGTTGCCCTAAAGAAAGACGGGACACGCGTCTATGGCGACATTACCTCCGCCAGCTACGATAGTCCCAAAAAGACGGTTTCCTTCGATTGTCCCGCCAATGTGAGGTATCTCTGGCTCGTGATCAGCGGTGCGCCTACCACCTATTGGACACGCGACTGGCTCAGTTGGTCGGAAGAGAGCGATGTGGAGCAGTGGCCTTATCGCGTTAAGTTCCATCAGACCAACCTATTTGGACAGACTAACAACAACACCGTTCCCGATGGTAGCGGCGACACGCCAGAGCCCGAAGAACCTGAGGTAAATCAAAACCCTGCAGCCGGACAAACCACCTTCGATATTACCAATGCTATGGCTCCGTGGCTTAGCACGGCATCACTCGGAGAATACACCAACGACGGAATCGTCTTAGGCACATGGGGTAGTTACACGGGTACCGATGGCGCCACAATTTCTGCTCCTTTCATGGAGAAGTGGGTTGCATCCGGCAATTATCTGCCCGATGCCTCCATACAGCAGACATTGAGCGAACTGCCCAACGGCACCTACTATATTGGAGGTTCTTTCATTGCCACCAGTCAGAACCTTGACAATGACAACATCTCTGGCGTCACTTTCTGGGCAGGCGACCAAAGCATCTCGTTAGCCACGGAAAATGGAGTGCCCGAAATTTATTCACTATGTGTAGAAGTAACCGACGGCACACTCACATTCGGTGTGACAACCGATGTTACCAATGCTAACTGGATAGCTATCGACAACCTGTTTCTTCTTTGGGCAGGCGACGAGGCCAGTTACTATGCCAATGCCACAAGCACTTCACCTGTTCGCGTTCCTATCGCCAATCCCCGTATGGAGAATGGTCTCGATAGTTGGACACTCAACGGCAGTTGGCAGCGACAAAGTTCCTCATACAACAACTTCGACCCCGACTTTATGGAGTGTTGGACTAACTCTAACTCCTATCTAACCGATCGCAGTGCAACACAACTGGTAAATCTTAATGCTGGAACCTATCAATTTGCGGCTGCCGTCAATGCCACACAACAAGGCGATGCTTCTGTAGTTGTTAGTGGTGTAACACTCCGTTTGGGTGACAACTCCATTGCCTGCCATACGAGCGATGGACAACCCGAAATATTTACTACCGAACAGATTACGCTCGATGGTGGTAATACTACATTAGGGCTTTATATTTCTAACACCAATGCCAACTGGGTAGCATGGGACAATGCCGTGCTCTACTGCTACGCAGCCTGGGATGTGGAGGCTCCCTATTGGCGAGCCCTGCGTGCCTGCAAGGCAGCTCAGACCGAATATGAATCCACCACTTCCGCAGCAGCCACGGCAGCCCTCGAGCAATACGAGTGGACACAGGCTGAATATGCTACAAAGACACAGGAAGAAATAGATGCCGCCGTGACAATGCTCACAAACGGAACAGCTATAGCTTCAGCAAGTCAAATGGCTACAAGCATTATTCGCAATGCCAACTTCCATGGTTCCGTCAGTAGCCTGTCCGTACAAGGCAGCGGCGGACAAGTAAATTATCCTTCTGAGTGGACTTTCGTTCGAGACTATAGTGGATGGAATGACACCTATGTCGATGCCACGAACGGTGTATTCAACGCCTGGGCTGGCACCATCAATCAGGCAGAACTCTTCCAAACCATTACTTCGTTACCCAACGGTACCTATCGCCTCATGGCCGACATTCGCGTTGATAATACGGCAGACACATCACAAACCGTTCTCTATGCGACTACTTCCAGCAAGACCGTACGCTCGAATGCCGCTGACAGCGAAATTGCCGGCAGTACCACTGACTTTGCCACCTATTCCATCACATTCACCGTTACCGACAACACCGCCACCATCGGCCTCCTCAGTAGCCATAGCTTCTTCCAACTGAAGAACATTGTACTGAAATACCTGACCGAGGACGAAGTGTACGATGTAAACATCGATGGGCAATGGAACGATGCCGATGTGGCAGCCACAGCCAACATAATCCTTGGGAGAAAGCCACACACCGTCAGCTACGACCACACCGTTGCCGATATTGACGAAAGTGGTTCTATTAATCTCAGCGACCTGACCTCGCTTGTCAATTTGTTATTAGGCAGATAATAAATACAACAAATAACCTTTTAAGAAGCCCTGTAATCAATCACGACTACGGGGCTTCTTACTATCATCATACATAGAATTGATTATAACCTAATGCTCAGCGTGGCACCGATTTGAAGGGGTGTGCCGCGCTGGGCAAAGTAGAGTTGGGTGCCTGTGGTACTGCTGTCGAAAGCAAAGGTGCTGTAGCGTGTATTGGTGAGGTTGCGCCCCCATAGGTTGAGCGACACATTGTGGGCAAAATCCAGACGGACATGTGCCCCAAGAGTGGAATAGAAGGATTGAGAGTAGGTGTTGGACTCATCCCAATAGATTTTTCCCAATCCGTTCATCTGCATACCTATAGTGATGGCGTGGAAGGCAGAGGAGGAGAGAGGTATGCGATAGTCGACGAATCCCGACAGTGTATGGGCAGGGATAAAGGGCACAAGGTTGCCCTTGTATGAAACTTCCTTACCGTCGATGGTGTCGTCATAGCGATGGAAGGCTGCATGCGTATAGCCATAGTTAACGGCATAGCATATACGGTTGTCCAATGCATGTCCCTTGATGGAAACCTCGAGTCCGCAACTACGGCTCTTTGCGGCATTCACCGTCAGTCGGCCATAGCCATAGTTGTTGGCGAAGCGGGTCACCTGCTGATTGTGGACCTCCATATAAAAGAGGGAAGCATCGAGTTGCACACGACGGCGGAAAAGGTTGAGGTGGGTGCCCAGTTCGTAGTTCCACGAGGTTTCGGGCTTGTAGCTGATGGCATCGCGGATTTGAGCATAACCGGCAGCATCGTGCTGAACGGTGAAGTCCTCCCTAACCTGCTGGGCATACTGGCGCAGCTCGGGCTGCAGGATGTCGCCAAACGACTGAATGTTATAGCCCCCGGCGCGGTAGCCCTTGGAGAAGGAGAGATAAAAAGACCCATCGCAATTTTCCCTTGTAGGGAGAGAGTATATCAGCGCAGCCTTGGGCAGGAGCTGGTTGAAGGTATTGTCCTCCTTGTGGTCAAGAATGTCGGTCAACAGGGCATCCACATTGACACCCAGCACGCTTTCCACGAGGTGAGCCTGGGCGCCCGTGTGATAGTCGATGGCCACATGGGTCAAATCGTAACGCAGCCCCAGTGCGGCGGTCAGGCGGTCGGTTATCTTGACATTGCTCTCGTGGAAGAGTCCAAGATTCTGCTGAGGCGTGGAGAAGTGGCCGAAAATAGGGTGTTCGATGTCCATACGGATGTGGCAGCCACCACGAGCCTCGATGTCGGCAGCCGTTTCGGCATCGGCCTGTGCAAGGGCCTCTTCGCGCGACATCCCTGCTTCCATCAGCTCCAGCATACGACGCCCCGACATGGCATTGAACATCCCGTTGTAGGCATAGTCCTGAATGGTTTGGGAGAGATAGTCGTTCATGGCAGGGCAGAAGAATATGGGAGCATCCACTCGCTGCCACAGAGCCGAAAAGAAAACGCCAGAAGCCCAATGCCAACGCTCGCGTTCTCCTTTCATGGTCAGTTCCTCCGTAACGGCACGCTGGCGTTGGTGCTGATTCATGCGCATGAGGTCGGCCTGGGTGTAGTCGACATCCATGTGCATGTGGTCGCGCAGATACTGAAAACTGGTGGTGCTGGTGAGTGTGAACTTTTGCGTGCGCCACTGGAGCGTGAGTCCTGTGGTAAAAAGGTGGCGAAGATAGTCGCTTGCGTAGTTAGAAGTAGGTAGGGCAACGTGACCCGACGGAATGTCGAGCTGCCCATAGGGGAAACCATCCTGACTGACCCACTGATAACTGGCGGTGTAGTCAAGGGTCAGAGAATCTGTAGGACGGCCGACAAGCCTCAGCCTTCCACCAGCCTCGTTGCTGAGATCGGCTTGGCGCCCTGTGGCCTGGTTTTTCCAAAAGCCGTTTTGCCCTTCATAGAATGAAGCGACGGATAGTGCCAGTTGGTCGTTGAAACGGTGGTAGTGCGCAGCCTCAGCATCGCGTCGGCCATACATTCCTCCACCCACACGAATGTCTGTGCCCTGATAGTTCATGGGATTGCGCGAATACATGCGCACCAAGCCACCCTCCGAATTGATGCCATAGAGCGTGCCCTGCGCTCCACGCAATACATCCACGCGCTCCAATTCGTAGGCATGCTGATTGTACATGCTCTTCGTGATGAGGGGAATGCCATCAACATACATTCCGATGGCCGAACAACCCTCTTTGGCGCCTATGCCTCGAATGTAGGCCGATGAGGTGTAGCGCGAACCATATTCGGGCATCACAAAGGTGGGGACATAGAGACTGATATCGCGTATGTCGCGCAGCCCTAAGTTGCTGAGGTCGGTAGCAGAAAACATGGTGCTGCCCAGCGGTTTCGTGCGCAAGAGCCCACTTTCCTTGGGCTGGGCTATGATGACCACCTCGTCGAGGTCTGCAATATGGGAAGTGTCGGCCCCCTCCACTTCACCCATGAGCGGGAGAGTCGGTCCGGTGGAAATGCGTTCAGCACGAAGACCCATGGGGACCACCGTGCTGAACAATATATAAATCAATCCTTTCTTTATGTGCATTCAGTTAGTCGTCAATAGGAGCGACACCTGACTGGAAAGTGAAGAGCATGTCTCCATGCCCCACCGCCATGTAGGCTGAGAGCACAACCGTCAACTGCTTTTTGTCGGCACTGATGACACCATTCTCCAGTTTGCAACTAAACTCCTGCGTTGGGTTTTCGGGGTCGCGAGGATTATTCATTACGAAAGAGCCTTCACCGCCTTCAAGTATATATTCTTCACCCTCAGATGCTTTCTTTGCGTTTACTCCAGTAATGGTGGCAACACCCCAAGTTGCATCGGTGAAGGTGGCGGTCAGTGTGCCATCCTCGGCCAGTGCCAGGGTAAAAGTGTCGTCTGTGTAGTCCTTGTTAATAAAGTTTGTCGTCAAATGTGTAGAACCACTATATGTTCCCACAACCTCAATATTGAACTGTGAAGGCTTGAGTGTCTTTTCGTCATCGTCATCGCCGCAAGCCGTCAGGCAGAACGCTCCTATCAGCAATCCTGCAAGCAGAAAAAGTTTATTCAGTTTCATCCTTTTTACCTTTAATGTTAGAAATCGGGTGCAAAGTTACAACCATTATTCATCTACGACAATCCTTATTTATGATGATTTCGTCACATATCGCTCTATATCTTGCTTTTTTGCTAAATAAAAATAAAAGAAGTATAGGTTTCTAACAACTTTTCCCGTATCTTTGCATCCGATTTCGACGATTATGAGTATCGTTTGATACTGTTCGCCATATCATATTGGGGGACAGGAATTTTTATTGTGAGTATATAGAATTAAAAGATAAATACACATGAAACAACTATTATTGGGGGACGAAGCGATAGCCTTAGGAGCCATCCATGCAGGCATCTCTGGCGTTTATGCCTATCCCGGAACCCCATCTACGGAAATCACAGAATACATCCAGCGAAGCCCTTTGGCGCGTGAGCGCAACCTCCACTCGCGTTGGTGTACCAACGAAAAGACAGCCATGGAGGCCGCTTTGGGTATGTCCTTCATGGGCAAACGCGCATTGGTTTGCATGAAGCATGTGGGTATGAATGTTTGTGCCGACCCCTTCGTAAACTCTGGCATGACGGGTGTAAACGGTGGTGTCGTAGTTTTGGCTGCCGACGACCCCTCGATGCACTCTTCACAGGACGAACAGGATAGCCGCTTCTATGGCAAGTTCGCCATGGTGCCCATCTTCGAGCCCAGCTCGCAGCAGGAGGCCTACGATATGATGGAGGTTGCTTTCGCCTACTCCGAACAGCAGAAACTTCCCGTACTGATGCGTATCACGACCCGCATGGCACATTCCCGTGCCGTAGTGAGTGTGGCAGAAGAGGCTCGCAAGGAGAACGAACTGAACTACAATGCCGTAGCAAGCAGTTGGGTGCTGCTACCTGCCAATGCCCGCAAGCGCAACGACATCGTTACGGCACAACAGACTCAACTGGAAGAGGATGCCGCACAGTCGGCCTTCAACCAATATATCGACGGTAAGGACAAGACGCTGGGCATCATCGCCAGCGGTATCGCCTTCAATTATGTAAAAGAAAGTTTTGCCTCGGCATGTCCTTATCCCATCCTGAAGATTTCCCAATATCCCATGCCGAAGGCCCTGATTCGTCGTATGTGCGACGAGTGCCAGTCGGTAATCGTCATCGAGGAGGGACAGCCCTTCATCGAAGACACACTGCGTGGCATCATGCCTGGGAATGCTGAAATCAAGGGCCGACTGACGGGCGAACTTCCCCGTACGGGCGAACTAACTCCCGATATCGTCAAGAAGGCACTGGGCGTACCTACCGAAGAGAGTTATGCCCCCTGCGAGGATATCGTGCCACGCCCTCCTGCACTTTGTCAGGGTTGCGGCCACCGCGATGTATATGCCGCACTAAACGAGGTGTTGCGCGAATATGAGAATCCCCGCGTGTTCGGCGACATCGGTTGCTACACCCTCGGATTCCTACCTCCCTACAGGGCAATCCATTCTTGTGTGGACATGGGTGCCAGCATCACAATGGCCAAAGGCGCTGCCGATGCCGGTCAGTGGCCCGCTGTGGCTATCATCGGCGACTCCACCTTCACCCATAGCGGTATGACGGGACTTCTGGATGCCATCAACGAGAATGCCAACATCACGGTCATCATCAGCGACAACCTGACGACGGGTATGACGGGCGGACAGGATTCGGCCGGCACGAACAAGTTCGAGGCCATCTGTCGTGGCCTGGGACTCAGCGACGAACATCTGCATGTCGTAGTGCCCCTGCCCAAGAACATGCCTGAGATTACGCGCATCATCCGCGACGAGATAAACTACAAGGGTACTTCGGTCATCATTCCCCGAAGGGAATGTATCCAGACCCTGCAACGACACTTGAAGCAAAAGAAAGCACAGGAGGGCAAGCAATGAAAACAGACATCATACTTTGTGGCGTGGGAGGACAAGGCATCCTCTCCATCGCAACCATCATTGGCGAAGCAGCCATGAACGAAAACCTTTATATCAAACAGGCCGAAGTTCACGGTATGTCGCAGCGCGGAGGCGATGTACAGAGCAATCTGCGCATCTCTTCCAATCCCATTGACAGCGACTTGATAGCCAAGGCCTCCGCCGATGTCATCATCTCCATGGAACCTATGGAGGCTTTGCGCTACCTGCCCTATCTGAGCAAGACGGGTTGGATTATCACATCCAGCGCTCCCTTCGTGAACATTCCCAACTACCCCGACATGGAAGTCATCAAGGCCGACCTTGCAAAAATCCAGAATGTCATTATGCTCGACATCGAGAACATTGCCAAGGAGAACAACATTCCCCGTTCTGCCAATGTAATTCTGTTGGGAGCAGCCCAGAAGGCACTGGGTATCGAATACGAGAAACTGGAAGATGCCATCCGCCGTGTGTTCGGCAGCAAGGGCGACAGCGTTGTAGAGGCAAACATCAAGGCATTGGCGCTGGGTAAGGCGGCTCAAAAATAACGAATCTATGAACACTCCGATACAAAAGGAACTCGTCGATGGCATTATTCGGGACTTAGGCATTCAGGATTTTGCCAAAGCCACCATCCGCGAAGTTAAACTGACCGCTTCCATCGCAGAAGAGAAGTCTGGCGTGGAGTTCATCAAGATGGAGATGGGCATCCCTGGCCTGCCTGCAGCAAAGGTGGGCGTGGATGCACAAGTCAAGGCCTTGCAGAACGGCATCGCCAATCTCTATCCCAACATTCAGGGACTGCCCGAACTGAAAACGGAAGCTTCGCGCTTCATCAAGGCCTTCATCGGCATCGATGTGGCCCCTGAAGGCTGTATCCCCGTCAGCGGTAGCATGCAAGGCACCTTTGCCTCGTTCCTGACCTGCTCACAATGCGACAAGAAGAAGGACACCGTGCTGTTTATCGACCCGGGATTCCCCGTACAGAAAATGCAGTTGCAGGTGATGGGTGTGAAATACGCAACCTTCGATGTCTATGACTATCGGGGCAACAAACTGGAGCAGAAACTCGAAAGTTACCTCAAGCAGGGCAACATCTGCGCCATCGTGTATTCCAATCCCAACAATCCCTCGTGGATTTGCCTCAACGAGCAAGAACTGGAAATCATCGGTCGACTGGCCACAAAATACGACACCATCGTCATGGAAGACCTTGCCTATTTCGCCATGGACTTCCGCAAGAACCTGAGTGTTCCCTTCGCTGCCCCCTATCAGGCAACCGTAGGCAGATATACCGACAACTACATCCTGCTCATCAGTGGTTCAAAGGCTTTCAGTTATGCCGGCGAGCGCATCGGCGTGACCTGTATCAGCGACAAACTCTACCACCGTCACTACGACGATTTGGCAGCACGCTACGAGGGACTTCCCTTCGGACCAGTCTTCTCCACCCGTATGCTCTATGCCCTGTCGTCGGGCACCAGCCACTCGGCACAGTTTGCTATGGCAGCCATGCTGAAGAGTGCCTCCGACGGAGACTTCGACTTCCGCAGCGAAATCGGCATCTACGGCAAGCGCGCCCACCAGTTGAAGGAAATCTTCAAACGCCACGGCTTCTATATCGTCTATGACAAGGACCTCGACGAACCCATCGCCGACGGTTTCTACTTCACCATCGGTTATCCCGGCATGACCAGTGGACAACTGGCTCGCGAACTGATGTATTATGGAGTCAGTGCCATCTGCCTCATCACTACGGGCAGTCATCAGGAAGGTCTGCGCGTCTGCACCTCTTTCATCGAGGACCACCAGTACACCCAACTGGACGAACGGATGAAAATATTTGCCGAGAACAACCCTGTTTAAGACACATAACTAACAACATTTAAATACACACAAGATGAAAAAAACATTCTTAATTCGAGCTACCTTAGCCGTAGTTCTGGCTGCCTTCAGCAGCACCGCTGCCATGGGGCAATCTGAGTCCGACTCCACCGCCACCAAGACCAAAAACAAAGTTGTGGACTACCTGGCCGACCACATTCAGGTGCACGGTTACGCACAAGGAGGCTACAACTACACCCGCAAAGACGGGAAAAACACCAACACTTTCGAACTCAAACGCACCTTATTCTGGGTAAATGCCCAATTTACTGACCGCTGGTCTTTTCTTTTCATGCACGACTTCTCCAGCGTGGTTCAGGAATATTACACAGACTTTCGCGCAACAAGAAACAAGACTCTGACAATTCGTCTGGGTCAGTTTAAGAACGGTCTCTCGTTGGAGAATCCCCTTTCTCCGACCAGCATGGAGGCCATCGATGTTTATTCCGAGGGCGTCACCTTCCTGACGGGCTGCGGCAGCGACCCCCTGTTAGGCGTACAGTATGGTCGTGACCTCGGACTCTCTTTGTTTGGAGAAACCAACAACGGTAAGTTCCGTTACGAAATAGATGTCATGAACGGACAGGGCATCAATCGGAAAGACGGCAACCGGGCAAAAGATGTCATCGGTAGAATCGAGTATCGCCCCGTGAAGGGCCTCAACCTTGTCGCTACCGGACAGATTGGCCGCGGCCATGCCATCGCCCCGTCGCTCTACAATCCCGGCATCCAACTCAATCAAAACTACAAACGCGACCGCGTGACCGTCGGCTTCGACTACAAATCCAAAGCCATCAATATCCATGGCGAGTATCTCGAAGGCTGGGACGGCGATGTGTCGAGTCGCGGAGCCTATATCACAGGAAATGTCCCCTTGGGCAAAAGCAAGTGTGATATCGTCGGCTCTTATGACTATTTCAACTTCAACACCGACCTTAACATGGACCAGCACAAGGCTATCATCGGTCTGCAATACTGGTTCTTCCACAAGTGCCGTCTGCAGGTACAATATGTATATAAGAGTGCCTACACGGCCAACGGTGCATTCATCCACGACTCCAACCATGCTGTCATGTGCCAGATGCAGATTAGGCTCGACTATATGAATAGGAAATTGCAGTAACTAAAACAAAAATATACGATTATGTTCTTTAGAATCATATTAACAGTCCTCTTCCTGCTCGTCATGGTGGGAGTAGGTATTTATTCACGCAAGCAGGCCAATTCCGTCGAAGGTTTTGTGCTTGGCGGTCGTTCTGTGGGCGGTTGGCTCACCGCCTTTGCCTATGGAACCAGTTATTTCTCTGCCGTTGTGTTCATCGGCTATGCCGGTCAGTTTGGATGGAAATACGGACTTTCCTCCACTTGGATTGGTATTGGCAATGCAATCATTGGTTCACTCCTGGCGTGGCTGATTCTCGGTCGTCGCACGAAGGTCATGACCCAGCACATCGGGTCGCGCACCATGCCCGACTTCTTCGGCATCCGCTACGACAGTCAGAACCTTCGCATCGTGGCCTCTGTCATTGCCTTCGTATTCCTCATTCCCTATACCGCAGGTGTATATAAGGGCATATCCACCCTTTTCGAAATGGGCTTCGGCATACCCTACATCTATTGTGCCATCACGATGGCCCTACTCACCGCCGTATATGTCATTTTGGGCGGTTACAAGGCCACCGCCATCAACGACTTCATCCAGGGCTGCATGATGATATTCGGCATCGTACTGGTTATCGTTGCCGTGATTAACAGTCAGGGCGGTCTTACGACTGCCATAGGGAAGCTGGCAGCCCTGCCCTCCGATGCCAACCCGCAGGAGAACGGTATGTTTGCCACATGGTTCGGTCCCGACCCCTGGAATCTGCTCGGTGTCGTCATCCTCACCTCGCTGGGTACATGGGGATTGCCCCAGATGGTCGGTAAGTTCTATTCCATCACCGACGAAGCTGCCGTGCGTCGCGGAACCATCATTTCCACCGTCTTTGCCTTCTTGGTTGCCGGTGGTTGCTACTTCCTCGGAGGTTTCGGCCGTCTCTTCAACAGCCCTGCCATATACGAAGCTACGGGCAAGATTGCCTTCGACAACATCGTTCCCTCCATGCTTGTAACCCTCAACGATGCCATCATCGGACTGGTTGTACTGCTCGTCTTGGCTGCCTCCATGTCCACGCTGGCAGGTTTGGTGCTCACCTCCAGTTCTACGATGACACTCGACCTTATCTATCGCGACAAGAAGGCCTCGGCAGCCGAAGTTCAGTCGGGCGAGATTGACGACTCGGTACGCGGTAACATCGAACATCGCAAGGTTGTTGTGATGCGTGTGCTGATAGTCTTCTTTATTGCCATCTCCCTGCTCATCGCCCTCAATCCTCCCACATTCATCGCCCAGTTGATGGGCATTTCGTGGGGTGCCTTGGCAGGTGCCTTCCTGGCTCCATTCCTGTTGGGACTCTACTGGAAGGGTGTTACCCCCGCAGCCGTATGGGCAAGTTACATCTGGGGTGTGGGCCTCATCGTAGTCAATATGCTCTCGAACAACGCCATTGCCAACCCCATCAACTGTGGCGCCATTGCTATGGTTGGCAGTTTCCCCGTCGTGTGGATTGTCAGCCTGCTCACCCCCAAGATGGACCGCAAGAAGGTAGATAAAATTTTCAAATGCTATAAATAATCCCAAACTATGATACACAATCCCGAGATGGAATGTATGTCCCGCGAGGACATGCGTAAATTACAGAGCGAACGCCTCGTAGCCACCGTAAAGCGATGCTACGAGAAGGTGCCGTTCTACAAGAGAAAGATGGACGAAATGGGTGTGAAGCCCGAGGACATCAAGTCTGTTGATGATGTTACGAAACTTCCCTTTACCACCAAATACGACCTGCGCGACGAATATCCCTTCGGACTGCAAGCCGTACCTATGGACCAGATCAAGCGCATACATGCTTCCAGTGGTACGACGGGTAAGCCCGTTGTCGGCACCTACACGCAAGCCGACCTCGACATGTGGTCCGAGTGTGTAGCCCGTGTACTGGCCGTTGGCGATGTAGGTCCGGGCGATGTGGTACAGGTGTCTTACGGCTACGGCCTCTTCACAGGAGGTCTGGGCGCCCACGACGGTGCTGCAAAACTCGGTGCCGTACAGTTGCCCACTTCGGCAGGAAATTCCGAGAAGCAAATCATGCTGATGCAGGACCTGGGAACAACGGCCATCTGCTGTACGCCATCCTATGCCCTGCACTTGGCCGAGGTGTTGGAAAAGAACAAGGTAGATGTCTCCAAACTCAAGTTGCGTGTCGGTTTCTTCGGTGCCGAGCCTTGGACTTGGGGCATACGCCGCGAGTTGGAATCCAAACTCCACATCAAGGCCATCGACATCTATGGACTGACGGAGATGTGCGGCCCCGGTGTGGGTGGCGAATGCCTCTATCAGGACGGTACACACATCTGGGAAGACTTCTTCTTGCCTGAGATTGTCAATCCCGAAACGCTCGAGCCCGTTGCTCCGGGCGAGGTGGGCGAACTCGTCATCACTTCGCTTTGCAAGGAGGCTATGCCCATCCTTCGCTACCGTACACGCGACCTTTCGAGCCTCAACTACGAGCCCTGCAAGTGCGGCCGTACCGCTGTCCGCCTCGGCAAGGTTCTGGGCCGTAGCGACGATATGCTCATCATTCGTGGTGTCAATGTCTTCCCAAGCCAAATCGAGACCGTGCTCACCGAGTTCCCCGCTTTCACCCCGCAGTACTTCATCACGGTGGACCGCAAGGGCAACGAGGATATGTTCGACCTCGATGTGGAACTTCGCGAAGAATACTTCTCGCCCAACCCCGGCAAGCAGATGCCTTTCATCAAACCGCTTTACGACCGTCTCGTATCGCTCACGGGCATCAAACCCAACATCCACATACAGCCGCCAGGCACCATACAGCGCTCTACTGGCAAGGCCAAACATGTGAACGACAAGCGAGATTTCTCCGATTGGCACTAATATCTATCAAGTTCAGTAAAAAGCAATCGATATATGGACGACAAATCACCTTACTTTCATCCTCAATACGAGTCACTCTCGCAGGAGGAAATAAAGAAGTTGCAACTCGAACGCCTGCAAAAGACCGTTCAGCATTGTATGAACTCCCCGTTCTACAAGCAGCGTTTTGACGAGATTGGCCTCAAGCCTGAGGACATCAAGAGTCTCGAAGATATCCGCAAGATACCTTTCACCACCAAGCAGGACCTGCGCGAGACCTACCCCTTCGGCATGGCATGTGTACCCCTCCGCGACTGCGTGCGTCTGCACTCCTCATCGGGTACCACAGGTAACCCCACCGTCATTCTCCATACCAAGAAGGATATCGACGAATGGGCCAACCAGGTAGCGCGCAATCTCTGGATGGTAGGACTTCGTCCCGACGATGTATTCCAGAACTCATCGGGCTACGGCATGTTCACGGGCGGACTCGGATTCCAGTATGGCGCCGAGAAACTCGGCATGCTTACCATACCTGCCGCTGCCGGCAACTCACTCCGACAGATTAAGTTCATCACCGACTTCGGTACTACGGCCATCCATGCCGTGCCCAGTTATGTCACCCGCCTCTTCGAGGTGATGCAGGAACAGGGCGTTGATCCCCGTCGCGATACCAAACTGCGCGTGCTGGCCATCGGTGCCGAGCCTCATTCCGAGGAACAGCGCAAGCGTATCGAGGACATGCTCGGTGTGAAGGCCTACAACTCGTTCGGTATGAGCGAGATGTGTGGCCCTGGTGTAGGCTTCGAGTGTCAGGAACAGAATGGTATGCACTTCTGGGAGGATTACTACATCGTGGAAATCGTCGACCCCGAAACCCTCGAGCCCGTGCCCGACGGCGAGATTGGCGAGTTGGTGCTCACCACCCTTTGCCGCGAGGCTATGCCTCTGCTCCGCTATCGCACACGCGACCTCACACGCGTACTTGGTCGCACCTGCCCCTGTGGACGCAACCACATCCGTCTCGACCGTATGCGCGGCCGTAGCGACGATATGATGGTACTTCGCGGTGTCAACATCTTCCCCATCCAGATTGAGAAGATACTCATGCAGTTCGAGGAACTGGGCAACAACTACCTCATCACCCTCACCACCGACGAGGACAACGACAACATGACCGTCGAGGTGGAACTGAAGGAGATGTTCACCGACGACTATCCCCGTCTGCAAGCATTGGAGAAGGAAATCAAGCGCCGCCTGAAGGACGAGATTCTGCTCACGCCCTATGTAAAACTCGTACCACGAGGCTCACTCCCCGTAAGCGAGGGCAAAGCCGTGCGCGTTGTCGATAAGCGAAAGGTATATCAGTAAAACAAAAGACTATGACTATCCATCAACTATCCGTATTCCTCGAGAACCGTTCCGGCACCTTGGTCCGTGTTCTCCAGCAACTGAAGGTTTCTGGCATTCAGATTGTCGCTTCGTCCGTTGCCGATACAGGCGACTATGGCATCCTGCGCCTGATTTGCAGCGAGCCGTTGCGTGCCTGCGACGAACTCAAGAAGGCCGGCATCCCCGTCACCCTGACGGAAGTGTTCGCCCTCGAACTCGACAACCAGCCCGGTGCAGCCGCCGAGGTTGTGGAGAAACTGAGCAGCGAAGGCATCAACATCGCCTATCTCTACAGCTTCCTGCTCGAAGGCAAGGGGATTCTTATCCTCCGTACCGACGATACCGAACACACGCGGAAGACCATCAATGCCGACGGACTGAAATACATCGCCGAGCAAGAACTGGCCGAAAGAGTCTGAAACGGAATCCACTATGATAGGAACCATTGTCAACACCTGCACCATCATTGTCGGCAGTATTGTCGGCAGCGTACTCCATCGGGGCATCAAGGAGAAGTATAGCAACGCACTCTATACGGGACTTGGACTAGCCTCTATAGGCATCGGACTCAACGCCTTTGTTGTGAACATGCCCAAGAGCCACTTCCCCGTGTTGTTCATTCTCTCCATAGCCCTCGGTGGCGTGGCAGGCACGGCACTCGACATCGATGGGCGGTTCAAGCGGCTCATCGAACATTTTTCGAAGGACAAAACCAACAACCTCGCCAACGGCCTGGCCACAGCCATTCTGCTCTATTGCATCGGCCCCCTGTCGATGCTCGGCCCTGTGGTCAGCGCCCTGAAAGGCGACCACACCTTCCTTTTCACCAACGCCACGCTGGACTTCTGCTCGTCCATCGTCTTTGCCTCCACCTACGGCATCGGCATGATACTGGCAGCTCCCGTCCTATTCTGTTGGCAGGGCATGTTCTACCTTGTGGCACGCCTGTCCAGTCAGGCCGTCAGCGACGACCTCATGGCCGAACTGCTCATTGTCGGCGGACTGCTCATCACGGGTTCGGGCCTTGCCCTGCTTCGCCTGAAGGATTGCAAGACGCTCAACCTGCTGCCCGCCCTGTTGGTGCCCATCCTCTGGTTTATCGTCAAAGCGTTGTTGTAAGCCTGTCTCGCTTTCCCTAAGAGACAGACGACGCAACCCTCTTGGCACAACTATACTACCTTTGTTTTGTAAGACCTAAGTCTTTCGGCTGTAAGACTTAGGTCTTTTGCGTGTAAGATTTAAGTCTTTCATGTCATCAGTTGTGGTGCGTAGTGTAACAAGTACTATTTCTCTGAAGAAATAAACCTACGATTTGACTTAAAATTGTACCATCTAATTTGCCTTACGAGCAAGCCTACAAATAATAGAGCAAGAAGAGTGAGAGCTGAATAGGCAATGGCTTCGGTGATTTGCTCGGAGCGAGGCTTGAAGGTGAGCACGACATGATGCTTGCCGCCATCGATGTGGATGGCACGAAGTACGTAATTGACACGCCCAATCTCCACGGGATTG
>JAGCYD010000025.1 GCA_017960985.1 Bacteroidaceae bacterium | reverse complement strand
CAACAATTGCTTCAAAGTCTGTGGACTTTGTGGTAGGGCATAGAACTGACCGGGATTCATGCGCGAAGGCACCACGAAGTCGCGTGCGCCCTCAGGGGTAGAACCGATGAGCATGGGAGTCTCTATTTCGAGAAAACCTTTTGAGTCAAGATAGCGTCGCACCTCCATCGTCATACGGTGGCGCAATTCAAGGTTCTGTCGTACATTGGGCCGACGAAGGTCAAGGTAACGATACTTCATCCGGAGATCATCACCGCCGTCTGTATTTTCTTCAATCGTGAACGGAGGCAGTTTGCTCTCGTTCAAGACATTCAGTTTCTCAACGATGATTTCGATATCGCCAGTGGGCAGGTTCTTGTTTTTGCTTTCGCGTTCGCTCACTTTGCCTACAATCTGAATCACCCATTCGCGTCCCATTTTGTTGGCGCGTTCGCACAGGGTAGCATCTTTTGACTCGTCGAATACTAACTGTGTGATACCATAGCGGTCGCGTAGGTCAGCAAAGGTCATGCCGCCCATTTTTCTGGTGCGTTGTACCCATCCGCTCAGTGTAACATTCTCTCCTATGTTGGCAAGCCGTAGCTCACCGCAAGTTTTGGTTCTGTACATAGTTTATGTCAGGTGTATTTTGTCGTTTTAAGTAATGACTGCAAAGGTACACAATTTATTTTGAATACGGCAGTAAGTAGATACTTTTTAATTGAAATAAGGAACCATGCGGCTCAGGTATTTCCCGATGATGTCGAACTCGAGGTTTACCGTTGAACCCACCTTGATATCGTGAAAGTTAGTATTATCGAAGGTGTAGGGGATAATGCACACCTCGAAACTGTTCTCTGTAGGGCGACATACGGTCAGGCTGACACCGTTAACGGTTACGCTCCCTTTGTCCACGGTCACATAGCCCCGCCGTACCATCTCCGGTGTGCTTTCATATTGAAAACGGAATACGAAACTGCCCTGCTGGTCTTCTACAGACAGACATCGTGCCGTAGTATCTACATGTCCCTGAACGATGTGCCCGTCTAATCGTCCGTTCATCATCATTGAGCGTTCCACATTTACCTCGTCACCAATCTGCAACAGTCCGAGATTGCTACGCTCTAAGGTTTCGCGCATGGCTGTTACTGTATAGGTTTTGTCAGTCAGTCGCACTACGGTCAGACACACGCCATTGTGTGCCACACTTTGGTCTATCTTCAGTTCGCCGACAAACGAGCATTCCAATGTGAAGTGCATATTGTCCAATTCTCTTTCGATGCCTACCACGCGGGCGGTCTCTTCTACAATACCTGAAAACATAACATTCGATTTGTTCGGACAAAGATAGTGAAATTAACTCAATGTCGATGCATCTTTTTCGCGATTATTTCGTATCTTTGTGCAGTTTATGGAGTTGTACGAACTACTTCGGCTCTACAAGAAACATCCCGCAGCAAAGGCTCTGGGCCAAATGCTTTGTGCCCATGATGAGCGGATGTATGTCGGAGGAGCACAGGCTTCGAGCCTGCCGATGCTTTTTGCTTCACTTACTGAGGTCGCTCCCGAATCGTTGAATCATCCGTATCTTTTCGTGCTTGATGATGCCGAAGAAGCGGGCTATTTCTATCATGACCTTGTACAAATTCTGGGCGAACAAAGTGTGTTGTATTTCCCGAGTTCGTTTCGTCGTGCGGTGAAATACGGTCAACGCGATGCCGCCAATGAGATATTGCGTACGGAGGTGTTGTCACAACTGACTTCACCACAATCCACCTCTCACACTCCACTCTTTATCGTTTCCTATCCCGATGGACTTGCTGAGCAAGTGGTGTCGCACGAGCGTCTTTCGGAACAGACATTGGTGTTGCAGCGCGGCCAGACCATAGACCTGACCGAGGTGGAGAAACGATTGCTGAATTATGGTTTTGTCCGTGTTGATTATGTCTATGAACCAGGACAGTTTGCCGTCCGTGGTAGCATTCTGGATGTATATAGTTTTTCGAACGAGAACCCGTATCGTGTTGACTTCTTCGGTGACGAAGTGGATTCGATTCGTACTTTCGAGGTGCAGACGCAGTTATCGCAGGACAAGCAGAATGAGATACACATCGTACCCGAGTTGGCAGGGCAGCAGCGCGAGAGTATGCTCAGTTTTCTTCCTCGGGAAAGTATAGTAGTGCTAAAGCATATAGATTACCTATGCGATACGGTAGGCACTATCTATGACGAAGGCTTTGTACAGCAGTCGCAAATCGAACAGGAAACCTCGCAGTCTTCGCCTTATGATGCCAAGAGTTTGCTGGTGGACGGGAAGTCGTTCCAGAAACAGTTGCTGCAGTTCCGCACGGTGGAGTTCGGGCATAAACCAACCTTGCCTCCTGCGAGTCTGGTGCAACTGGAGGTGACGGCACAGCCCATTTTCCACAAGAACTTCGAGTTGGTGAATACCACCTTCCTCGATTATATGGAGAAGGGTTACAAGATTTATATCCTTGCCGACTCGGCGAAGCAGAACGAGCGCCTGAAAGCCATCTTCGAGGAGTCGGCACCGCAACTCTCCTTTACGCCTGTAGCAAAGACGCTGCATGCTGGATATGCCGACCATGCACTCAAGTCCTGTTTCTTTACCGACCACCAGATATTCGACCGCTTCCATAAGTATAACCTGCGTTCGGACAAGGCTCGGCGTGGCAAGGTCGCGCTGACATTGAAGGAACTGCAACAGTTCGAATTGGGCGACTATGTGGTGCATATTGACCACGGCGTGGGTCGATTCGGTGGGCTTGTGCGCATCCCCGAGAACGGGCAGATGCAGGAGAAGATAAAGATTATATACCAGAACGAGGATATCATCTATGTCTCCATCCACGCCCTGCATAAAGTATCAAAGTATAAGGGGAAGGAGGGCGAACCACCCAAACTGAACCGTCTGGGCGGTGGCGCATGGGAACGACTGAAGGAGCGCACCAAGACGAAGATAAAGGACATAGCGCGCGACCTTATCCGTCTGTATTCCAAGCGCCAGAAGGAACGCGGATTCCAGTTCTCGCCCGACAGTTATATGCAGCACGAGTTGGAGGCATCGTTCCTCTACGAGGATACGCCCGACCAGATGCGGGCAACGCAGGATGTGAAGCACGACATGGAGCGTGCCAAGCCGATGGACCGGCTGGTGTGTGGTGATGTCGGCTTCGGCAAGACGGAGGTGGCTATCCGTGCGGCATTCAAGGCTTGTGTCGATGGCAAACAGGTAGCGGTGATGGTGCCGACTACGGTACTTGCCTACCAGCATTACCGAACTTTTACGGAGCGCCTGCGCGACTTCCCCGTGCGCATTGAATACCTGAGCCGCGCCCGCACCGCTAAGCAGACGAGCGAGATACTGAAGGACTTGAAGGAGGGCAAGGTAAATATACTGATAGGGACGCATAAACTTATCGGAAAGACCGTAGAATTTCAGGACCTCGGTCTGCTTATCATCGACGAGGAACAGAAGTTCGGTGTGGCGACGAAGGAGCGGCTACGCCAGATGAAGACCAGTGTGGATACGCTGACGCTTACCGCCACGCCCATACCGCGAACCTTGCAGTTCAGCCTGATGGGTGCGCGCGACCTCAGTGTCATCCAGACGCCGCCGCCAAACCGCTATCCGATACAAACGGAACTCTGTGTGTTCAGTCCGCAGGTGATTGCCGACGCCATCAATTTCGAGATGAGCCGCAACGGGCAGGTGTTCCTCGTGAACAACCATATCAGTCGCCTGCCGGAGATTGAGGACCTGGTGCGCCGCTGCGTACCAGATGCCCGTGTGGCGGTCGGGCACGGACAGATGCCGACCGAGCAGTTGGAGCGGATTATACTGGACTTTGCCAACTACGACTATGATGTGCTCATATCGACCACCATCATCGAGTCGGGGCTGGACATCCCCAATGCCAACACCATCATCATCAATGGGGCGCAGAACTTCGGTCTTAGCGACCTGCACCAGATGCGGGGGCGTGTGGGGCGCTCGAACAAGAAGGCATTCTGCTATCTGCTTGCTCCGCCGCTGAGTTCGCTTACGGTCGATGCACGCCGACGGCTACAGGCGCTGGAGAACTTCTCCGACCTTGGCAGCGGCATCCACATTGCCATGCAGGACCTCGATATTCGCGGTGCCGGCAACTTACTGGGGGCAGAGCAGAGCGGATTCATTGCCGACCTGGGTTACGAGGCGTATCAGAAGATACTGGCTGAGGCGGTCAGCGAGTTGCGCAACGACGAGTTCTCCGACCTCTATGCCGACGATATTGCCCGGGGCGAGGCGGTGGACGGGACTTCGTTCGTCAATGAATGTCTTATCGACAGCGACATCGTCATGGGCTTCCCCGAGGACTATGTGCCGGGCAGCAGCGAGCGCATGCTGCTTTACCGCGAATTGGACGGACTCGACTCGGAGCAGCAGGTGGAGGACTTCCGCCGCCGTATGCAGGACCGCTTCGGGGCCATTCCCGAGGAGGGCGAGGAGTTGATTCGTGTCGTCGCCCTGCGCCATCTGGGTCGCCGTTTCGGCTCGGAGCGCATCGTGCTGAAGGACGGTCGCATGCGCCTCTTCTTCGTGCGCAATCCCCAGAGCGCCTTCTACCAGAGCCGCGCCTTTGGCCAACTCATCGACTACGCCACGGTGCACACGGCGTATTGCCGTCTGGCCGAGCACGACGGGCGGCGCACGATGCTGGTGCATCCCGTCGGCAGTGTCCGTCAGGCGGTAGAACTATTACAGCAGATTTCCAAGATTCAATGAAGATTGAAGGATTAGGGTATTAACATATATATAATGAAAACGATGAGAACCATGAAGACAATGCGTTTCCCCATGCTCGTGATTGCACTGTGCTTGGGGTTGGTGGCGTACACACAGCAGCGCCACGAGACTTTCCGCCCCAAGCAGGTGTGGACCGACACGGACGGCAACCCCATCAATGCGCATGGCGGCGGTATCCTCTATCACGAGGGGACATATTATTGGTACGGCGAGTACAAGGCGCGCCGCAGTTTCCTGCCGCAGGGCGGGATGCGCGACGGCAATGCGAACAGCATCAGTTGCTATTCGAGCCGCGACTTGCTGAACTGGAAGTTCGAGGGCTTTGCCCTGCGTACGGAGCCAGAGAACCGCAATAGCGACCTGCATCCTTCGCAAGTCATCGAGCGGCCGAAGGTTGTATATAATAAGAAGACAGGGCAGTTCGTCATGTGGTTCCACTCCGACAGCCCCAACTATGCCCGTGCATCAGCAGGCGTGGCAGTGTCGGACACGCCCGTGGGCCCGTTCCAGTACCTTGGCAGTTTCCGTCCGAACGGTAGCATGAGCCGCGACCAGACGCTGTTCGTGGATGACGACGGCACGGCCTATCAGTTCGCTTCCTCCGAGGAGAACCAGACGATGCATATCAACCGCTTGACGGACGACTATCTGCGCCCCGACGGTCAGTTTGTGCGCCGCTTTGTGGGCATGGCTCGTGAGGCACCTGCCGTGTTCAAGCACGACGGTCGGTACTATGTCATCACCAGCGCCTGCACGGGTTGGGATCCAAACAAGGCGGAGTTGGCGGTGGCGGATAGCATCATGGGCGAGTGGCGTGTCATCGGCAATCCCTGTACGGGCGAGGGCGCGGACCGTACCTTCATGGGTCAGAGCAACTATGTCATCCAGACGCCACAGGGGTACATCGCCTGCTTCGACATGTGGAACAAGTACGACTTGGGCGACAGCCGCTACATCTGGCTGCCGCTGACGATTGACGCCGCGACGGGTACGATATCCATCCCTTGGCGCGAGGAGTGGTCGCCGGAGTGATCTTATATTTAACATAAATGTATTTTATTTACAATTATCCTCACATGTTCGTATCTTTGCGACATGCTAAGGGGAATGTATATATAATAATGTATGGCCGTGGAAGTGCCACGGTATAGGTGACTGTCTGCGTTCTCTCTCAGTAAATATTGGGCTGAAAGGCTATATGGGGCCGTTGGTGCGTATGCACCGGCGGCCTTCTTCGTATTACATTAACTCATAAACTTATTAACTCATAGACTATGAAACAAAAACTACTGACATTGCTCGTGGCCCTCGTGGGGCTGACAAGTGCATGGGGGCAGAGCCTGTTGGTGGGCGATGCGAACCAGGATGGTGAATTGACGATTGCCGATGTGACAAAAAGTGTGAACATGGTGCTGCACCCTGAGACGCAGACGGTTATCGACCTGAATCCCTACCGTGTGGACAACTCGATGCTCGTGGGCACATGGCAATTGGGCAGTGAACGGGTGACATTCCGGGCCGACGGCACGACGACATACACGGGAGCATCGACTTACAAGTTCCGCCCGTGCTGGCGTTCTGACAACTCGTCATTTACCATTTAATATAAGAGAGCGGGGCATGGCCCTGAGATATAATCAATCAAAAGCGACGCGTTGCATATCTTCATGCAGCGCGCCGCTTTTGATTAAGCACCCTTTTATTTACACAATAGACTCCCGTTGCTGTTCTTGCGTCACAATTGTGACGCAAGCAAAGGAGAGCTATCTTCAGGAGAAAAGCGCACTTCGCATTCCTTGCGTCACAATTGTGACGCAAGCAAAGGAAAGTAATCTTCGGGAGAAAAGGACACTTCGCATCCCTTGCGTCACAATTGTGACGCAAGTACGGGTATATATCGTTTCGGCTCTTTAATCCTGCGGCGCACGAAAAAGGGCTGCCCCGATGCGGGACAGCCCTGTCGTATGAGCGCGATGTGCTCGATTACTTCTTGTTGAGTGCGAGGTCAACATTCACGGCGCAGGCTACGGAGCAACCCACCATAGGGTTGTTGCCGATGCCCAGGAAACCCATCATCTCGACATGGGCGGGCACTGAGCTGGAGCCGGCGAACTGAGCGTCGGAGTGCATACGGCCCAGCGTGTCGGTCATACCGTAAGAGGCGGGACCAGCGGCCATGTTGTCGGGATGCAGCGTGCGGCCCGTACCGCCACCGGAGGCAACCGAGAAGTAGGGCTTACCGGCGCGGATGCGCTCCTTCTTGTAAGTACCTGCAACGGGGTGCTGGAAGCGCGTCGGGTTCGTAGAGTTACCCGTGATGCTGACATCAACATCTTCCTTCCACAGGATGGCAACGCCCTCGCGTACATCGTCGGCACCGTAGCAGTTGACGGCAGCACGCGGACCCTTGGAGTAAGCAATACGCTTAACTTCTTTCAGTTCGCCAGTGAAATAGTCGAACTGCGTCTGTACATAGGTAAAGCCGTTGATGCGGCTGATAATCATGGCGGCGTCTTTGCCCAGACCGTTCAGGATGCAGCGCAGGGGCTTGTCGGCTGGTCTGGACTTGTTGGCCATCTGTGCAATCTTGATGGCACCCTCGGCGGCAGCGAACGACTCGTGGCCGGCCAGGAAGGCGAAGCACTTGGTCTCGGGCGTCAGCAAACGAGCGGCGAGTTCGCCGTGGCCGATACCCACCTTGCGGTCGTCGGCAACGGAGCCGGGGATGCAGAATGCCTGCAGGCCCTCACCGATGTAGTTGGCAGCCTCTACGGCATCCTTTGCCTTCTCCTTCAGCGCGATAGCGGTGCCTACGACATAGGCCCACTTGGCGTTCTCGAAGCATATCATCTGGGTCTCCTCACAAGTTTTGTAGGGGTCCAGTCCTGCTGCGTCACAAATCTGGTTGGCCTCCTCGATGGAAGCGATGCCGTGCTTATTCAGGCAAGCAAGAATCTGCTTGATGCGACGGTCTTGGCTCTCAAACTTAACTTCTCTAATCATAGCAGTTCCTCCTTAATCTTTACGCGGGTCAATACTCTTCACGGCACCGTCCTCGGGCTTCGTCCGTCCGTAGGTACCTGTCACACTCTTCAGCGCCTCGTCGGCGGGAACGCCCTTCTTGATGGCATCCATAAATTTGCCCATGTGCACGAACTCGTAGCCGCAAACTTGGTCGTCCTCATCGAGGTACATCTTCGTGATGTAGCCCTCGGTCAGTTGCAGATAGCGCGTGACCTTCACCTTCGTACCATACAGGGTACCCGTCTGCGAGATGTGTCCCTTGCCCAGGTCCTCCAGTCCGGCGCCAATCATCAGACCACCCTCGGAGAAGGCACTCTGTGTACGGCCATATACAATCTGCAGGAACAGTTCGCGCATGGCGGTGTTGATGGCATCGCACACGAGGTCGGTGTTCAGTGCCTCCAGGATGGTCTTGCCAGGCAGAATCTCGCTGGCAATGGCAGCGCTGTGGGTCATACCCGAGCAGCCGATGGTCTCTACGAGACACTCCTCGATGATTCCGTCCTTCACGTTCAGCGTCAACTTGCAGCAACCCTGCTGGGGAGCGCACCAACCGATACCGTGGGTGTAACCAGAGATCTCCTTGATTTCCTTTACTGCTACCCATTTGCCCTCCTCGGGGATAGGAGCAGGTCCATGATAAGCGCCTTTACAAACGCTACACATGTTTTCAACTTCTTTTGAATAAATCATTGCTGT
>JAGCYD010000024.1 GCA_017960985.1 Bacteroidaceae bacterium | reverse complement strand
GAGGTTGTAATCGACCTGTATGGTGCCTAACTTCCAACGACGACCGAGGGCGTCCTTGACCATGAAGTCGAGTTTGGGGCCATAGAAGGCTGCCTCACCGAGTTCGGTGGTGGTCTTCAGTCCCTTCTCGGCACAGGCTTCGATGATGGCTTGCTCGGCTTGCTGCCATACTTCGTCGGAACCGATGTATTTTTCCTTGTCGTTAGGGTCGCGGAGGGATATCTGTGCCTCGAAGTTGTCGAAGTCGAGGGCACCGAAGATGATTTGTATGATTTCCATCACGCGGATGAACTCGCCCTTTACCTGGTCGGGACGGCAGAAGATGTGTGCGTCGTCCTGTGTGAAGGAGCGTACACGGGTCAATCCGTGCAACTCGCCCGACTGCTCGTAGCGATATACGGTACCGAACTCTGCGAGGCGCAGGGGGAGGTCCTTGTAGGAACGGGGCTTCCATGCGAAGATTTCGCAGTGGTGGGGGCAGTTCATGGGTTTGAGCATGTACTCCTCGCCCTCCTCGGGTGTGTGGATGGGCTGGAAGGAGTCCTTGCCGTAGTGTGCATAGTGTCCGCTGGTGACATAGAGGTTCTTACCACCGATGTGTGGGGTCATTACCTGCTGATAGCCATAGCGTTTCTGTATCTTCTTGAGGAAGTCCTCGAGGCGCAGGCGCAAGGCGGTGCCTTTGGGGAGCCAGATGGGGAGGCCCTTGCCTACTCGCTCGGAGAACATGAAGAGTTCCATCTCCTTGCCAATCTTGCGGTGGTCGCGTTTCTTGGCTTCTTCGAGCAGCACGAGGTATTCGTCGAGGAGTTTTTTCTTGGGGAAGGTGATGCCGTAGATACGGGTCATCTGGGGACGCTTCTCGTCGCCACGCCAGTATGCTGCGCTGACGGCCAGCACTTTGGCTGCCTTGATGGGGGCGGTACTGGTGAGGTGAGGACCACGGCAGAGGTCGGTGAACTTGCCTTGGGTATAGGTTGTGATGTGTCCGTCCTCGAGGTCGGCAATGAGTTCGTTCTTATAGGTCTGTCCGCGGTCGCCGAAGAACTTCAGGGCGTCTTGCTTGGCGATGTCGCGACGAACGAGTTCTTCCTTGAGTGCCACGAGTTCCATCATCTTCTTCTCGATGGCGGGGAAGTCGCTTTCGCGTATGGCTACGCCTTCGGGGGGCATGACATCGTAGTAGAATCCCTGTTCGATGGCGGGACCGATACCGAACTGTATGCCGGGATAGAGTTCCTGCAGGGCTTCGGCCATCAGGTGGGCACTGGTGTGCCAAAAGGCGTGTTTACCTTCCTTGTCGTCCCACTTAAAAAGTTGTATGGTGGCGTCTGCCTGAATGGGACGGTTGAGTTCGACAGTTTCACCGTTTACCGCACAGGCAAGTACATCCTGTGCCAGGCGGGGTGAGATACTCTCTGCTATCTGAAGCCCGGTAACTCCTGCTTCGTATTGCCGGCTTGAACCGTCGGGGAATGTGATGTTAATCATTATGTTTGATTTTACGATTTTACGATTTACGAAATTCGCGCACAAAGATACGATTAAGCGAGCAAAATACCAAACTTGTTTGGATATTTTCAAGCGTGAGTATCTAAAACCATAGGTTAAAGATACGAATAAGTGAGCGAAATGCCAAAAATATATACCATTACTTTCCCTTCGAATAGCGCTTGATGAGGTTGTAGGCTCCATAAAGGCCGTATTCGCCTGCTTGCGACAGGTCGGACAGGCCGTCTTCGACATAGCCGTCGAGGAGGCGCACAATGCCGCGATTGTAGTAGGCATCGGGGAAACGGGAATCCACCTGTAGGGCACGGGTGTAGGCTTCAATGGCGCGGTCGTACTCGTGGAGGCGGAGGTAGATGTTGCCCATGTTGTAGAGGGCATAGAGCATGTCGGGTTCGAGGGAGACAACGCGCTCCAAATCCTCGAGTGCAAGGCCGTATCCTATCTTTGCCTCGGTTGTCGGGGAAAGGGGTTGCAGGGTGGATGTGCCTACAGATGCCTGTAACTGGGCACAACGCACCTGAGCACGGAAGAAATAGGAAATGGATACCTGGGGCTGCAACGCCACAGCACGGTCGAGGTCGGCCAGTGCGGCATCGAAATCGCGCACATGGTAGTGGTCGAAGGCACGACGCAGGTAGAGTCCTGTGACTTCGGGATTGTCGGCAATGACTTCCGTGACGGCGGTTATGTCGTCGAGATGTTCGGCGATTCGCTTCTCGGGGGCATTCGTCTCGGCGTTGGACAGGAACAGAGGCAGGGGCAACTGTTCGGAGGTATTGAAACTCTCCACGATGCGATGGAAAGGTATGTAGGAGGATACCTCGCTGTTGCGCTTGTAGTAGGTAAGCACATACATGGGTTCGGGCACGAGGTCGGTTTGCTTGTCCTGCACCCTACCCCGGTATTCGCTGGCGTATTCCTCGCGCTCTGGCTGACGGTTGTCTTCTTCCACCAACTTATTGTAATCCTCGGGGTTACGCTCGCTCATCTTGCGGGTCTTTGCCTGACTCTTGAAGGTTCCTGCGCGCTTCTCCATCTGTGCCTTCAGCACCTTGAACTCATCGCGCTCGGCTCCATAGGTGTCGCCAATCTTGCGACGGATTTGTGCGCGTGTCTGGTATCCCGTCCAGAAGTCGGGGTATTCTTGAATGACGGCGGAGATGTCGCGAATGGCGCCCTTGTAGTCGCCCGTATTGTCAAGCAGCAAGGCGCGATTGTAGAGGGCTATCATGTTGTCGGGTTCCTGCTCGAGAACAAAGTTAAAATCCTCGATGGCACGATTGTCGTCGCCCACCTGTGCACGCAGCAAGCCTCGGTTGAAATGTCCCAGATAGTTGCCGGGTTCTATCTCGAGTGCCGCGTCGTAATCGGTCATGGCGCCACGCAGGTTTTGCTGGTAGAAGCGTGCCAACGCACGATTGACATAGAGTCCTGCATTGCGGGGAAGTTGCAAGATGGCCTTGTCTAAATCCTCCTCGCCCTCGCGGTATTTGCCACGATTCAAATCGACCATCGCCTTCATGCTCCATGCAGGGCCTTCGTAGGGGTTCACTTCGAGAGCCTTTGCCAGCCATTGTTCGGCTGTTGTGGTATCTTCGCGAGCAAAGGCCACCTGAGCCTTCATCGTGTAGTTCTCGGCATTCTTCGGCCATTGGCGAATCATGACATCCAGCGAGGAATCGGCCCGTTCATAGGCTTTCTGTTCCATCTGACAGAGCACCATGTTGTGCCACGAGCCTTGATTGAGCGGGTTTATCTTCGTCGATTGCACATAGTCGGCCTCGGCAAGGTCGTAGTTCTTTAGATTGACATAGCACAAGCCGCGCAGGGCGTAGTTGTTTTCCACATAGGGATTGCGCTCGATGGCGCTGGTACAGTCGGCCTCAGCACCCTTGTAATCCTCGAGGTAGAACTTTGCCACGCCACGGAAGAAATAGGGTTCCGAAAGGAAGGGCTTGGCGCTGATGACCATGTTGAAACGCTGGATGCTGAGCACATAATCCTCGTAGTACAAGGCGTTGCGCCCCATGAGCATGACACGGTCGGTGTTGATTTGCGCGAAAGTGGAATTGACAATGGAGAATTGACAATTGACAATGAAGAGAATAATATAAGCCAATCGTTTCATAAACCATTGTCCGTTGCCACAGATTTAGTGGTGTACTTTTACCTTATAGGAGCAGGAGAAGCGCCCCCTTTGTATGTCGGTCAGTTTGTTCTTGACCAACTGACGACGAAGACCCACAAGGCGGTCGGTGAATACCTTTCCGTCGAGATGGTCGAACTCGTGCTGCATCACACGCGCCAGATATCCGGTTACCCATTCGTCGTGCTCCTGGAAATGTTCGTCCTGATAGGTGACACGAATACGGGTCGGACGGCGCACTTTCTCGTGCAAGCCCGGCAACGACAGACATCCCTCCTCCATCAAATCTGTTTCGGTGTCGTCGTACTCCTCAATATAGGGATTGATGAACACCCGGCGGAAGCCCTTGTATTCGGGAAGGTCTTCGCTAATGACATCCAAGTCGATGACAACCAGGCGAATGGAAAGTCCCACCTGTGGTGCTGCCAACCCGATGCCTTCGCTCTTGGCAAGTGTTTCCCACATGTTTTCTATCAGTTCGGGCAACTGAGGATAAGTTTCGTCGATGTCCTCCGCCACCTTGCGAAGAACGCCCTGTCCGTATGTGTAAATTGGTAGTATCATTCCGAATTGAATATTGAAGATTATTTCCGTCGCTCCATCCAACCCTGCAAGATAATGCAGGCGGATAATTCATCTACGAGTGCCTTGTTGCGGCGTGCCATCTTGCCGATGCCGCTATCGAGCATTGTTTGGTGTGCCATGACACTGGTGTATCGCTCGTCCCACCAGGTGACGGGGATGTCGGGCAAAGCCTTCTGCAGTTGTTCGACAAACTTCTGCACATGTTGCAGGTTCTCGCTCTCGCGGCCGTTTGTCTGCATGGGTCGCCCCACAACGAACCGCTCCACGGATTCCTTTGCGACATAGTCCTGCAGGAACTTCAGCAACCGCGGGGTTTCCACCGTCGTAAGCCCGTTGGCTATGATTTGCATGGGGTCCGTCACAGCAATTCCTGTGCGACGGACCCCATAATCTATTGCAAGTACCCTACTCACAGGTTACTTCTACTACTTCTGATAGAGCAGCCATGCGTCGGGATATTCTCCCAACAGAGCGGCACGGCTCTGGGCTGCCTGATCCTTGGTTTCGTGGGTAGAGGCTACCACACGGTACATGGTCATGCCATTCACTACGGAAGACACAACCTGAGCGGCATAACCCTTGCCAGCAAGTTTAGATTGCAAAGTCTGTGCATTGCTCTGGAGGCCGAACGAGCCAACGACAACACTAAAGGGCTTCAAACCTGCACCGCTGACCAACTTGACGGATTCCGTACGAACGCTAATGTTGCTGTAATCGGTCGTAACGGTATTCGCAGGTACGGTATTGGTGGGAGTGGTGGTGACGGGTGTAACGGGTGTCACCTGTACAGGAGTTGTCTGTTGCGTTGTGGCAACATAAGCCTGAGTTGTCTGTGCCTGAGCGGCTTGAGCCTTCTCGTAAGCCTTCTTGTACGCACTCTCGTTGCTCTTGCAGGATGTCATGGCAAAAGCCACGAGCAGGGCAAAGCCCAAAAAGAATGTTTTTTTCATAGTCAAAAGTCGATATTTAGTTTGATGTTTCGTCACACTATTTGGCTACAAAAATACCTATTTCCACGCATATCGCCAAAAGTTATCCTCAAAAAAAAGTTAAAAATGGGCTCCATAGCGCCTTTTATTAAAAAATATTGACCCGACAATGTGGGGTTTAAGAAAAAAACCTTTAACTTTGCCCGTGACATATATTCATTAACGCTTAACTAATATGGCTATGAGAGCATCTGAATTTGTAGTAGCATTCATCAGCGGTGCTGTTATCGGCGCTACGGCTGGTTTGCTTTTGGCTCCCGAAAAGGGCTCCGACCTTCGCGAGAAAATCTTAGAGGCACTTCGTAAACGTGGCATTCGTCTCTCAACCAAGGAGATGAGTACTCTGGTTAACGAGATTGCCGAGGAACTCCGTCCGAACAACGAGGAATAAAGCATCATGTTCGGATTCGGCGATACGCAGCGACAAATGCAAAACCTTCTTTCGGAAACCCGTAATTATGTGGGACTCCAAAAGAAAGCCTTGCTGGCTGAGACGAGGGACAAATTGTCTGTCATTCTCTCCCAACTGGCGATAGCCGTAGTGTGTCTCGTCTTGGGGAGTACGGTGCTTGTTTTCTTTCTTTTCTTTCTCGCCTATGTCATAGGACAGGCTTTAGGAAACAACGCCTTAGGATTTGCCCTTGTCACAGCCTTTGTCCTGCTGTTGCTGGTGCTTTTCTGGTTCATGCGGAAGATATGGATTGTAGGTCCTATCACGAATATGATGAGTCGTGTCTTTACGGTGGATGATAAGCCACTCTCTACGGAGGAGGTGGCTGAGGAACTGAAAGACAGCCGCACACGCATGACCGACAGTTATCACAGTCTCATAGGTGGTACCAATCGTGCCACGAGCAAGGTGGAATCCGTCAGCAATCTTATCGGTCGGGGATTCGCTATCTACGAGGGTGTTCGCATCGGCGCATCGATATTCCGTGCCCTCAATATGTTATTCAATCGTCGTCGCAAATGAGTGACGGCAATTTCAATCGCGCTCTCCTACCCCACACGCCTTATCAAAGCGGTTTGAAGGCAGGAAAATCTATGACACGCATGAATGCCCTCGAGGCTTTCAAGGATTATCTTCGCGAAACTTGTGCGGATGCCAACGAGGCTTATATTTCGGAACAGACAGAGCGTTTTCGCCAACTGCTCTCCGCACGACTGAAATAATCATCCCCAACGACACAAAACAAACGCGCACGAAGGATTCCCTCGCGCGCGTTACTTATTATTTATATAGGATTACTTCACCGAAACCTTGGCAGCCAAAGCCTTGGTCTTGTCGCGTAGTGCATCCTGGTCGGCATCGAGTGTATCCCAGCAAACCACTACACCCATACGGCGACCCACATGGGCTTCGGGCTTACCGAAGATACGCAGATAGGTACGCTCGGCGGCACATACTTCCTCCATACCCGTATAGTCGGGGTTGTGTGTTTCAACACCAGAAAGGATAACGGCACTTGCACCCATACGCTCTTGAGTGATTTCGGGGATGGGAAGGCCAAGCACGGCACGCGCATGAAGTTCGAACTCGCTCAGGTTCTGTGTACCTGCCAATGTTACCATACCCGTATCGTGTGGACGCGGAGAAAGTTCGCTGAAGATGACACCGTACTTGTCGCTGATGAAGAACTCAACACCCCAGATACCTGCACCCGTCAAAGCTGCCGTCACCTTATCGGCCATCATCTGTGCTTCGCGCAAATGTTCGGGCTTCATCTGTCGTGGCTGATAACTCTCGCGATAGTCGCCACCCTTCTGTACATGACCGATAGGCTTGCAGAACAAGGTAGGACCATTCTTCTGGGTAACCGTCAGCAGGGTAATTTCGTAGTCAAACGGTATGAACTGCTCCACGATAACCTCCTTGATGTCTCCACGAGCACCGGCACAGGCTGCATCCCATGCTTTCTGCAGTTCCGCGGGGGTATCTACCTTGCTTTGACCATGTCCCGACGATGACATCAACGGCTTTACAATGAAGGGATAGCCGATTTCATTGGCTGCAGCCTCAAACTCCTCGAAAGTCTTAGCATAGCGATAGTTGGCAGTTTTCAATCCCAGTTCGGTGTGTGCCAATTCGCGGATAGCCTTACGGTTCATCGTGAAGTTCACAGCACGGGCACTGGGAGTCACCTGAATGCCACGCTTTTCACACTCGTAGAGTTTCTCCGTACGGATAGCCTCGATTTCAGGAACGATGATGTCGGGCTTCACCTCATCGACAACGCGCATCAAAGCCTCGCCATCGAGCATAGAGAACACACGACGCTCGTCGGCCACCTGCATGGCGGGAGCATTGTCATACTTGTCGCAAGCCACTACATACTGACCCTTGCGTTTACAGGCAATCACGAACTCCTTACCAAGTTCTCCGGAGCCAAGAAGCAGAATCTTCTTCATAATTTAGTTTAGTTTTTATTGATTATAAATTAGGATAATTACTATTGATGTTCGGGGCGTAAGAGGTCGTTCACCGTCTTTACGGGGTTGAAGGTTGCGAGAGGAACCTCAATGAAGATGGTGTTCCAGTCGCTCATGGCACCATTCCAAAGTCCTGGCAATTCCAACGCCTTCAGTTCTTTGCCGTTCTTGCTCTTGTACGAAATGAAGCCCGTAGCGGGGTCAACATATCGAGGTAGGTCGAACTTCTCGCCCTTGTAATCGCGAATGCCACACACGAGGTCCACGGGATTAAAGTGTGTACCCTCGGTAAACATACGCATATATTCGGGATTGTTTTTATCTATCTGACTACTTTCGAGAATCTGTAGGGATATGCTTCCGTCGGGGTTGTAGGCAAGGAAGGGACCTCCACCTGGTTCGCCCACATTCTTCACCACGCCACAAACGCGCATAGGGCGATTCAGTTTTTTGCGCAGATACACCACCAGTTCGGCATCTTCCATATCTTTGAGCCCAGGCATATCGGTATGGAGTTCGTGACGCACGAAGCGTATCATCTCCTCTATCTGTGCATGGCTATAGTGTCCTGTGTCGAGCAAACGAAGGTAGTCGAATGCCTGTTGCTGCACCTTTACCAAAGCACCAGCAATCACTTGCTTCCATACCACGGTGATGTCCTTCATCTTGTCGGGCACTACATTATCGATATTCTTTACGAATACGATATCGCTCTCCAAATCGCCCAAATTGCGAATCAGCGCGCCATGACCTCCAGGACGGAACAGAAGTTTACCATCCTCCGTACGGAAGGGCGTATTGTCCATATTGGCTGCCACGGTATCGGTACTGGGCTTCTGTTCGCTGAAACTTACATGGTAATGGATACCGTACTTCTTTTCGTACTCGGGCAAGACGCGCTCCACCAATTCGCCAAATAGTTCACGATGCTCGGAACTTACCGTGAAGTGGACATCAGCCTCGCCTTTCGACGAAGCATACAGGGCTGCCTCCACCAGATGTTCCTCGACGGGAGTACGCACCTCTTCGTCGTAGGCATGGAACTGTAGCAAGCCCTTCGGCAGTTGTCCGTAGTTCAATCCTTCTTCTGACAACATATTGCGCACCACGGCTTTATAGTCGCCGTCCTCCAGTAAGGCATCTACTCCCCTGCCCTCGTTTACCATACAGGCATCGTCGAGTGCCGCATAGAAAGCGAAGTCGTGTACACCCTCGAAGAAACGCTTTTCGGCATCCTTCGTCGGCACATCGTAATCGGCGGAAAGGAACTCGAACATATCCTTGAACATACGGCTTGCTGCACCACTGGCGGGTACGAACTTCGTCACGCGATGTCCTTCCTTCTTATATGCGTCCCAGACTTCTGCCAGTTCCTTTTGTTCCTGTTCCGTCGGAGCCACAATGCCCTTACCTATGGCTGCTGCTCCTGCCAGTTTCAAGAAAGGAAATCCCGTTTGGAAGTCCTTCAATTGCTGTTGTATCTGCTCTTCGCTGATTCCTTTTTGCGCCAGTTGCGCCTTGTCTGCTGTTGTCATCATAATTTTGCGGATTAACCACCGCGAAGATACAAAAATAAATCGGAAACGGCTCACTCTATTAGGGTATTTATTTGCACGAAGTTCAAAAAAAATGTGAAAGTCCTGTATCTTTGCCATATTATTCGTATCTTTGTTTTTGGCTATGCCAATTGTCCCAAGTTCAAGACAATAACAAAGCCGAAAAACGACACATGGACAACGGATTCTTTACACCAGAAGAGAAGGAACTGCTACGCAAACACTATCAGGAGTTGGCGGAGAGCACGGGCGACATCATTACTGGCGAAGACAGTGAGCGACTCAGGAAATACCTGACACGAGCCGTAGAGAGAGGCAAACTCCATCGCAATATCTTCGGTTTGAATCCCGTGTGCGTGGATATACAGACAGCCGTCATTGCCGCACAGGAAATCGGTACCAGTCGCAGTATCGTGTTGGGCATCATGCTGAGTAGTTTGGCTCTGGCAGATGCATGTAGTGTGGAAGAGGCACGACAGGACTTCGGCGACGAGGTTGCCACCATCCTGCATGGGCTTATCCACATCAAGGAACTATACGACAAGTCGGCAACAGTGGAAACGGAAAATTTCCGTTCGTTGCTGGTGACTTTTGCCGAGGACATGCGCGTCATCCTCATCATGATTGCCAACAGTGTATGCATCATGCGGCAAATCAAGGATACTGAAAACAAGGAGGCACAGCAGAAGGTTGCCAACGAAGCGGCATTCCTGTATGCTCCCCTTGCCCACAAGTTAGGACTCTACAAGTTGAAGAGCGAACTGGAGGACCTAAGCCTGAAATACCTTGAGCACGATGCCTACTACCACATCAAGGACAAACTGAACGAAACAAAGAAGAGCCGCGACGCCTACATAGAACGCTTTCTAAACCCTATCGACGAGAAACTGAAAGCCGCAGGGCTGAAGTACCACATGAAGGGGCGCACGAAGAGCATACACAGCATCTGGCAGAAGATGAAGAAGCAGCGGGTGGATGTTGATGGCGTGTACGACTTGTTTGCCATACGCATCATTCTGGATTCGGCACCCGAAAGGGAGAAAATGGAATGCTGGCAGGTATTCAGTATCATCACCGACATGTACCAGAGCAACCCCAAGCGTATGCGCGACTGGCTCTCTGTACCCAAATCGAACGGCTACGAGAGTCTGCACATCACGGTGCTTGGTCCCGAACAGAAATGGGTGGAAGTGCAAATCAGAACCGAGCGCATGGACGACATTGCCGAGCATGGTCTTGCCGCACACTGGCGCTACAAGGGTGTGAAAGGCGCACAGGGAGGTATCGATGCCTGGCTGGCGAATATCCGCGAGGCACTGGAAACCAACGACGACGGGCAGATGATGGAACAGTTCCGCATGAACCTGGTGGAGGACGAAGTCTTCGTATTCACCCCACGCGGCGACTTGTTCAAACTTCCCATGGGAGCCACCGTGCTCGACTTTGCCTATGTCATCCACACCAATGTCGGCAACCACTGTACGGGCGCCAAGATTGGCAACAAGAATGTGAACCTGCGCTACAAACTGCAAAGTGGAGACCAGGTAGAGATACTCACCTCGAACAACCAAAGCCCGAAACAAGATTGGCTGAACATCGTCACAACCAGCCGTGCCAAGGCAAAGATACGCCAAAGCATCAAGGAAATGCTGGCAGGACGGACAACGCTGGCCAAGGAGCTGCTGGAGCGCAAGATGAAGAACCGCAAGGTGGAATACAGCGAAGCCACCCTGATGCACACCATCAAGCGACTCGGTTTTAAAGTGGTGACCGACTTCTACCATGCTATTGCCGAGGAAAGGCTCAAGGTGGAGGATGTGCTCGACACCTATCTCGCACAGCAACGGCACGAACGCGGAGAAGAAGCCGTCGAGACACGCTCGGCTGCCGACTTCGTGATGAATCAGGAGAACGACCCTGTGAAATTCGCCCAAAGCGGCGATGTGCTGGTGATTGACCAGAACCTGAAGGGCATCGACTTCCAACTGGCAAAGTGTTGCCACCCTATCTACGGCGACGATGTCTTCGGTTTCATCTCCTCTTCTGGTGGCATCAAGATTCATCGCATCGACTGCCCCAATGCCCCACAGATGCGCGAGCGTGCTCCCTATCGCATTGTCCGTGCCAGATGGGCATCTAAGCGCGGAAGTCAATACAGTATTACCCTGCGTATCATCGGGCAGGACGACATGGGTATCGTCAACAATATCACATCCATCATCTCCAAGGAAGAGAAGATGCTCATGCGCTCCATCAATATCGACAGCCACGACGGACTGTTCTCTGGACACCTGACCGTCATGCTGGAGAATACCGACCGACTCGAACAACTCATCCGCAAGTTGAAAACCATAAAAGGTGTGAAGAATGTATCGCGCGTATGAGGGAGTTTCACAATAATTCGCTAACTTAGTGCCCGAATTAGATTCGTACCACACAACAACGACATTATGAAAAGGCTTTTGTTCTTCGTGCTCATGCTTCTGGCGATTGGCAACATACATGCCCAGTCGGTCAAGAAACACTTCGATTTCACTTCCATACCCCTGAGCGGAACGACGGACGACTTTGTCGGTAAACTCAAGCAACAGGGATGGATCAGCGTTCCCCGCACGGAAGAAGACGGACAAAAAGCCATGAAGGGCATATTCCGCGCGGATTCCGCCACGCTCTACATCAACAGCACCAAAACCGCACATCTCGTGTATAGCGTCAAAGTCGTGTTCGACCGAGACAAGGAGAAGACGATAGCAGAATTGCTGCCCGTCTTCAACGAGTATGTCGAGTTCTACAAGTCGGAATTCGGCGAGCCGTTGCTCTATGAAGTGAAGGAGGAACAACTGCACACGCCATTCAGTCAACTCGGCCCCATCGACACACGAGCCATATTCGACCTTCCCGAGGGCTTCATCTACATCACCATGCAGCGCGAGGACAACGACAATGGAGCCGTAACCATCAGTTGCATCGACGCCATCAACGGTATCGAGAACCTGAAAGACAACAAGGGCATTGGCGACTGGGATAGTTTCTGGAAAACCTGTCGCTATGTCAGCGCCAAGGACAAGCAAATCGACCGCGAGACCATCCGCGAAATCTGCGGCATACCCGTCGGTACGCCTTTTAGCGAAGTCAAGGAGAAACTCGCCAACACATACGGCGCTCCCCTATCACGGCTGACGGGCAAGGACAGAATCACCTACGAGAACATCGAGTACAACGGCGTGACTTTCGACCGCATATACTTCCATTTCCAGCACGACGGCAGCACTTTGCGCTTCAACGAATGCACCTTTATCCTGTTTGCCAAGACTGAGACGGAAGCGGAAATCAACTGTGAGGTCATCCACAAGATGTTCGCCGACAAATATACCATGGAATCCTATCTCGACCAGCACGGATACTTCTACTACATCGGCGGACGCTCTCCTATCAACCCCAACGAATGTGGCTTCTACATCGACACGAAGAAATACAACCGAGCCGACTCTAAGCGTACTTCGCGCTATGCCGCCCGTCTGCTCTACGGACCATATTCCATCAAGTAGAGCAATACTATTCCTCACATCATCGAATTACTATTCTTCACATCAATGAAAAGATATCTCATACCCATACTAACCGCCCTCTTGGGCATTCCAGCCTACACCTCTGCCGACACCATCAGCGTAAATACATTCCGACTCACACAGCCCTATACGGCAAGCAAGCCTTTCCTGACAGACACAGCCGATGTGTTTGGCAAGGCATGGAACTTCCAGAAACTGCTGACGGATGGTGCCGTCAATCCCGCCGCATGGAAGCAGGGCACGGAAACCAGCGAGACGGCAATCCCCGCATCGGAAAAGGATGCCGTGAGGGTGGTAGGCTTCACCTTGCAGAATCAGGACTTCGCCCCCGTGAAGGTACTTGTGGAAGGCATCAAGGACTACCATGTGTATATCGATGACAAGGAGGGAACCGAGCAGAAACTCGTGCCAGGTCGTCACGAAATAGCCGTCAAGTTCTTGCAGAAAGCCGACGAGAAAGACACGCTCAGCCTCAAGGTGGACAGCAAGAAACCCGTCAGCATAAACCCCACGGAGAAAGCGCCCTACACCCTCAAGACATTGATGTACGGCGAACGACTGGGCGGTATCGACCTAAGTGCCGATGGTCGCTTCCTCATCCTGAACAAGTATGTCATGCGCACCGATACCCATCAGGACTGGACAAAGTATCTCATCGACCTCCAGACGGGTAAGCGCAGCATCATTACCGACTTTAAGGAATGGGCAAGTTCGGGACATCGCTACATCAGCAGCCATACCAATAGCGACATGACTACGGCTTACGAACTGGTGGATGCCGAAACGGGCAAGCGAGAACCGTTGTTTACCGACTACAGCAAACAAAGCGGCTACTTCCTGAACGACGAGCGGCAGATGCTCATCTACGACGAGACGAAAGGTCCGAAGGAAGACGACGAGGTGTTCCAAGTGCTCACCCCCGACGACCGCCAGCCAGGATGGCGCAATCGCTCCAATATCAAGTTGATGGACATTGCTACGGGACAGATTCGCCCCATCACACTCGGACAGCGCAATGTATCGGCAAGGGTCAGCAACGACAACAAGCGGATGCTGCTGCACATCTACAAGCAGGACATCACACGCCGTCCCTTCAGTTTTGCCACCGTCGTGCTGCTCGACCTTGAAAGCATGGAAGCCGACACGCTGGTTGCCCTCGATGGATTTGTGGGACAAGGCAAGTTCAGCCCCGACGGTACTGCCATCGTCTTCGAGGGAAGCCCCGAAGCATTCGGAGGCATCGGCAACCGCACACCCGAGGGCATGACGCCCAGCATGATTCAGCAGGAACTCTTCTACATGGACCTTACCACCAAGCAGGTCAGGTCGCTTACTGCCGACTTCGACCCCAACATCATCAGTTGGCAGTGGTCGCGTGCCGATGGCATGATTTATGCCCTGTGCGAGAACCGCGACAATCAGGACATCTTCCGCATCAACCCCAAAACCGCCAAGGCAGAAATGCTGAAACTGACGGAACGCTTCGTTCTGCGCTTCGACATTGCACAGGAAAAGCCCGTCCTCACCTACTACGGACAGGGACATTCCAATAGCGACCGCCTGTACAGCGTAAACTTGAAGAACGGCAAGGAAACACTCATCGAGGACCTTGATGCCATGCGCATGAAGGACATCGAACTGGGTGAGTTCGGCGAATGGAACTTCCGTGCAGAGCGTGGCGACACAATCTACGGGCGCTACTATCTGCCACCTCACTTCGATAAGGACAAGCAATACCCCATGCTCGTGTATTACTACGGCGGATGCTCCCCTGTGGGTCGGTATCTGGACAGTTACTACAACTACCACGAATGGGCAGCGATGGGATATGTCGTATATGTCATTCAGCCCTCTGGCTGTACGGGCTTCGGTCAGGAATTTGCCGCGCGTCATGTCAATGCCTACGGCGACTATACTGCCGACGATATCATACAGGGCACCAAGCAGTTCTGCGAGGAACATCCCTTTGTCAATAAAGCCAAAATCGGATGTCTCGGTGCTTCCTATGGCGGATTCATGACGCAATACCTACAGACGCAAACGGACATCTTTGCCGCAGCCATGAGCCATGCAGGTATCAGCGACCCGACCAGTTACTGGGGCTTCGGCTACTGGGGATATTCGTACAGCACCATCTCTGCAGCCGACAGTTACCCTTGGAACAACCGCGAACTATTTACCGACCATGCTCCGCTGACACTCGCCGACCGCATCCACACCCCGATTCTGTTCATGCACGGAGGCGACGACACCAATGTACCCATCAACGAGAGCATTCAGATGTTTACCGCCCTGAAGATATTGGGACGCGAAACGGCATTCGTCACCGTCAAGGGACAGAATCACCACATCCTCGACTATTCGAAGCGCATCAAGTGGCACAACACCATCTTTGCCTGGTTCGAACGCTGGCTGAAGGACGACCCGACATGGTGGAACACAATGTATCCCGAGAAGAACCTGTAAGGAGATGCTCTATCCACAGAACATTGAACAGAAGATAGGCTTCGACGAGATACGCACCCTGTTGAAAGGGCATTGCATCAGTCGGCTGGGAGCAGAGCGTGTTGACGATATGGCTTTCAGCGACGATGTTGTGGGCATCAGATTCCGTCTGGCACAAGTCGAGGAAATCAAGCGCATCATCGATACCGAACTGCAACTCCCTGGCGAGGACTTCTTCGACATGCGTTCCTCCGTATGCCGCATTCGTGTCGAGGGCATTTACCTCGAGGAAAGCGAGATGTGGGACCTGAAGCGTTCCCTCGATTCCCTGCATTCGTGGCTCGAAGTCATCCATCGTGAAACCGACGAAGCAAAGCCCTCCTACCCTAACCTCAGCAAACTTTCCGAAGGCGTGTTCAGTTTCCACAGCACCACGCAGAAGATAGAGCAGATACTCGACAGATACGGACACATCAAGGACACGGCAAGCCCCGAACTGGCACGCATCCGACATGAACTCAGTCGTGCAGAAGGCAGCGTAAGTCGTACCCTGAGCAGTATTCTCGAAAGTGCCAAGAAGGAAGGATTGATAGAAAGCAGTGTGATGCCCACTCTGCGCGACGGACGACTTGTCATTCCCGTTGTTCCCGCCTTGAAACGCCGTATTCGGGGCATCGTACACGGTGAGAGCGCAACAGGCAAGACCGTATTCATCGAACCCTCTGCCGTAGTGGAGGCAAACAACAATATCCGCGAACTGGAAGCCGAGGAAAGGCGCGAAACCATCCGCATCCTGCAGGATTTCACCGACAGCATCCGTCCGAATATACCCGAACTGCTGCGGGCATACGAGTTCCTGGCCGACATCGAACTGGCATTGGCCAAGTATCGGCTGGCAAATCAGTTGGGTGCCCTGGTTCCCCATATCGAGGAAAAGCCCTTCATCGACTGGACATTGGCACGCCATCCCCTACTGGAACTAAAATTGAAAAGACATCAAAAGAAGATTGTACCGCTGGACATCACGCTGACCGACCAGTCGCGCATCCTCGTCATCAGCGGTCCCAATGCCGGTGGAAAGAGTGTCTGTCTGAAGACCGTGGGATTGCTGCAATATATGCTCCAATGCGCACTACCCGTACCTATGGGCGAGAACTCACACATGGGTATATTCAGCAGTATCTTCATCGATATAGGTGATGAGCAGAGCATCAACGATGACCTGTCCACCTACTCCTCCCATCTGCTCAACATGAAGCAGATGATGAAACAATGCTCCCCCACCAGTTTGTTGCTTATCGACGAGTTTGGCGGTGGAACGGAGCCTACTATCGGAGGAGCCTTGGCCGAAGCCATGCTCAAACAGTTTGCCACACGCGGGACCTATGGTGTCATCACCACCCACTACCAGAACCTGAAGCAATATGCCGACAGCCACGAGGGAATCATCAACGGCTCGATGCTCTACGACCGTCAGCAGATGCAGGCGCTATTCCGCCTCGAAATCGGTCATCCAGGCAGTAGTTTTGCCATCGAGATTGCCCGTAAGATAGGCATCCCCGAAGAGGTGATAGCCAATGCGTCGGACATCGTGGGACAGGACTATATCAATGCCGACAAATACCTGCTCGACATCGTGCGCGACAAACGCTACTGGGAAGGCAAGCGACAGACCATCCACCAGCGCGAGAAGGACATGGAGCGCACTTTGGCTCGCTACGAGGAAGAAATCGCCGACCTGCAGAAGAAGCGCAAAGAAATCATCTCCTCCGCCAAACGACAGGCAGAAGAGATACTCAACGAGAGCAACGCCATCGTGGAGAACACCATCCGCGAAATCAAGGAGGCACAGGCAGAAAAGGAACGCACCAAGGAAATCCGACAGGAACTGGCCGAATTCCGTCAGCAACTCTCGCAGGAACAGCAGGAGAAGGATGCCGCCATAGAGCGCAAGATGCAGCAACTCATCGCCCGCAAACAGCGCAAGGAGG